>CALWSF010000001.1 GCA_944384125.1 uncultured Lachnospiraceae bacterium
AACCGATTGATCCTATTCCTATTTATTCAGTTATCAAAGAACTAAGTAACTATTAACTATAAACTTATTATACGAGGGAGGAATAATCATGGAAATATATCCGGCGATAGATTTGAGGGACGGAAAGGCTGTAAGGCTTATTCAGGGCGATTATGATCAGATGACGGTCTTCAGTCAGAATCCTGTTGAGGTGGCATTGGGCTTCCGGGAACAGGGTGCATCAAATCTTCATGTGGTTGATCTGGATGGGGCTAAGGATGCGAAACTGGCTAATTTCCCAACGATACAGAGGCTGATTGAGGAGACAGGACTTTTTGTTGAGGTCGGGGGCGGAATCCGGACGGAAGAATCTGTGGAGAAATATCTGTCTCTCGGAGCCGGCCGCGTCATTCTTGGTACTGTGGCTGTGACAAATTATTCCTTTCTTGAAGATATGGTCAGGAAATATGGTGCGAAGATTGCAGTCGGTGTTGATACAAAGGATGGGTTTGTGGCGACCGACGGGTGGCTGAATACGAGTGCCATAGACGGGATCGAGTTCTGCCGCAGGCTTCGCGACAGCGGGGTAAAAACGGTTATATATACGGATATTTCCCGCGACGGAAAGATGCAGGGGACCAATATGGAGCTTTATGAGAAACTTTCCGGGATTGAGGGACTGGATATCATTGCATCCGGCGGCATAAGCACGCTGGGAGAACTGGAGAGACTCAAAGGGAAGGTGCACGGAGCGATTCTTGGAAAGGCACTGTATCTGGGGGCCATTGATCTGAAACAGGCGCTTCAGGCAGCAGGGGATTAGGCGCTGTGCGGACTCACGCGGTCAGAGAAGAAGAGGACAGGATATAAAGCAGTCGAGGAGGAATATATGATTACAAAAAGGATTATTCCATGCCTGGATGTCCGCAACGGACGGGTTGTCAAGGGCGTGAATTTTGAGGGAATACAGGATGTAGCGGATCCGGTTGATATGGCAAAATTTTATAATGAAAGCGGCGCGGATGAACTGGTTTTTTATGATATTACAGCCAGCGCAGAGGGGCGGGGAATTTTTACGGATATTCTTGCCAAGACGGCCAGCTGTGTTTTTATTCCGCTGACAGTGGGAGGCGGCATCAGTTCGCTGGAAGACTTTGATCGTGTTCTCAAGTGCGGGGCTGATAAGGTAAGTGTTAACAGCGGAGCGATCCGCAATCCGGGCCTTATTGATGAGGCGGCAAGAAAGTATGGAAACCAGTGTGTTGTCCTGTCCATGGATGTAAAGCGGGTTGACGGACATTTCCGTGTTTTCAGGAACGGAGGCAGAGTGGATACGGGGCTTGATGCGCTGGAATGGGCGAAACAGGGTGTGGAACGCGGAGCCGGAGAACTGGTGGTAAACAGCATTGACACTGACGGAGTAAAGCAGGGATTTGATATTGAAATGCTTCTTGCAATTGCGGACTGTGTGGATGTTCCGATCATTGCATCCGGCGGTGCGGGAAAAAAAGAGGATTTTCTTGATCTATTCTCTCATCCTCAGATTGATGCCGGACTTGCAGCCAGTATTTTCCACCGGCGGGAGGTAGATATTGCCGACCTGAAAAAATATCTGAGCGAAAACGGTGTGGAGATGCGGCGGTAAAGAGAAAAGAGCCGGCAAAGCGGTGTGTGCAGGAAGACAGAAAGGAAAAACAGAACGATGAGTGTGAGTGAAAACTTCCGGATAGATGATTTGAAATTTAATGAAAAAGGGCTGATCCCTGCTATTGTTCAGGATCACTACAGCAAAAAGGTTCTCATGATGGCCTGGATGAACCGGGAGAGTCTGGAGATCAGCATGAAAGAGAAAATGACCTGCTTTTACAGCAGGAGCCGCCAGGAGCTCTGGAGAAAGGGAGAGACAAGCGGAAACCGTCAGCATATTGCCAGTATTTATGCTGACTGTGATCAGGATACTTTGATTGTGGAAGTGGTAAAAGAGGGGCCGGCGTGCCATACAGGAGCAGAGAGCTGCTTTTTCCAGCCTGTATATGAAAATGAGGATATTACGCCGTTTTCATATGAAGGCCTTTATGATATGATTAAGGGGAGAAAAACAGCACCCAAGGAAGGGAGCTACACAACTTACCTGTTTGAAAAAGGGCTGGATAAAATCCTTAAAAAAGTGGGTGAGGAATGTACAGAGGTTATTATCGCCGCGTCCAAGAAGGACAGGGCTGAAACGATTTATGAGGTTGCGGATCTGTGTTACCATGTGATGGTTATGATGGCTGAGGCCGGAATTTCCGTAGAGGATGTGACAAAAGAGCTGGCAAAGCGTCATGTGGTGGATCACAAGGTAAAACAGGAGTATATGAAATAGTCCGGGCGATAAAGAACCGGAAAGGAGTACGATTTGAGAGAAAAATCATATATGCTGGCGATCCCGGCAGATGCGGATGCTCTTGATGATTTAGCGGGAATTATTAAACGGGTAAAAATGTCTCCGGATTTTCAGGTCCTTTTTTCAGATGTGGAGGATGGAGTGCTGAAGCTTGATATCCGGTATCACGAAGAGAAATACAGAGCCGAGGTTTATCCCATGGAATTTCAGCTGCCTCAGCTTTATCGCTGCCAGCATATTTTCCCGGATGTGGATGTGGACAGGCTGGAATGTGCCAGTGCGGGGCTTGCAGTAGAGATGGTTTTTGGCCCGGATCCTCTGGATTCTTATCATCTGCAGCTGAAGCTCTGCTATGCTCTTCTTCCGGATATTCTGGCGGTAATTGATGACAGTTCAGAAAAGATTTTATCGGGGCATTGGGTGGCGCTCGCAGCAGTATCAATGGTTCCTCCGGCACCGCGGTATATTTTTACTGCACAGGCCGTTGCGGGAGAAGACGGAACAGTCTGGCTCCATACGCATGGTCTGAACCGGTGCGGCCTGACGGAGCTGGAAATTTTAAATTCAACAAAAGAGACATATCAGGAACACTATAATGTCATGGAAACGATGGCCAAACGTATGCTGGAAACGGAAGAACCGCTGGAACCGGGAGAGCCGCTGTATCTGGCCCGCCTGTCAGAAGATAAGGTATTGGTAGCGACACTTATTCCATGGAAACGTGCGCTTAAGTATTATGGGGAAGAGATACTGGGAGGGCAGTCTGATCGGCAGGACGGGCACAATGGAAATACAAGTGCCATATTTGTGTACCCATCCCGGGACGATTATGAAAATGGAAATTATGCACCTCTTTCCATATATGATGATATCCTTGCACAAAACCCCATCTATCTTTTTTCCTTGGCAGAGACAGAGAGGATGAAGGCGCTTGCATCTGAGCGGGTGGCGTATTTGTTCCGCGGACTGTCAAATGATGAGAATCATGCACTTGTTAAGCTGGGGCTTACGATTGATGAGGAATACAGAACAGAAGATAATAATAAAGAACATATCTGGTTTGAACTGCTGGGCAGAGATGGCAATCAGTTGAATGTGAAGCTGACGCAGGAACCCTATTACATAAAAGGGCTGCATGAGGGGGATATCGGGACATATCCTCTGTCTGATCTGACAGACTGGATTATTTATACACCTGATGGAAGTATTACGCCGGATGATGTTTATATAATGGATTTGGAGGCCCTGTAGGGCCTCCAAATTTGTTTAAAATGCCTGCGGCTCGATCGCTTCAAGATCACTGAGAATACGCCCGAGATCACGCTCAACAACCTCATAAATGAGAATATCCGGCGGGTTTTCATCCAGCATGCTCTGAGAAAACGACTGCCAGTGATAGTAATCTGTATACTGAAAATAGTGAGACAGGCCGGTAAACAGAGCAGTTCCGAAGGAATCACGGTAGACTGCGACACGCTGCGGATCCGGCGCCTGTAAAGTAGAGACATGTACGACAGTTCCATCGCCGTTTATATCCTGAGTGGAAAGAGAGAGCTCATCGTGATAACCGCTGACAACTGCTTTTACATCATTTCCCCAGCCGGCCGGAAGATGAAACAGATTGGCAAGATCTCCGTTTTCACAGGGGGCATAATCAATCTGCACCTGATCCATGGAAAGAGGAGTTCCGCCGGCCGCCCCGATCAGCATCTGTGAGACGGCAAAGCCTGCAGCATCATTCCAGTGTGTATCGGTTTTATAATACCACAGATATGTCCGATCCTCCAGCATCAGCGGAGCCGGGTCCACAATCGGCACGTCGGTATGCTCCTGCAGATATGCAATCAGCGCCTGCCTCCGTGTCATTTCCTGAGTCTGCCGGAAATCCTCCGGGAGATATTCACTGTATATCCCTTCTTTATTCGGCGGAAAAAGAAGGATAAGCTGTGTCCCTTTCTGAGCCAGACAATCCTGTACAGCCTGCACGCGTGAGGAAATTTCGGCAAGCTGGGAATCTGAAAAGCCGTTTACGCCAAGGAAATCCTCCACCGAATTTCCTGCAGAATAGAAGTACCATCCGTCTTTTCCGGTAATTACATCCGAAGAGTCTGCATAGTCAAAAAGCTTCAGATTCAGAATGGAATTCAGACTGAGAAAACGGTTGCGGAAAGCTGCATGATCGTTAACATAACTCTCGACGGAGGAGGGGTAGCTGTCAATCGTTTCCGGCGAGAATATGGGAAATTCGGCAAGAGTTCTGTTCTCTTCCGTTCCTTCATCGCTCTCATTCCGAAGCAGAGGGAAAAGGAGGTTTGGTCCCAAAAGACAGAAAAGGAACACTGCCGTCATAACGTAGTTACGTTTCATTCTGATTCAGGGGTGGATTCACACCCGCAATTCCTTTCTTTAAGATTAAATACAAGCTGGATTTTAAATAAATCGCCATCAATGTAGAGGTTAAATTTTCCTTTCTGCAGTTCAGTCAGATCCTTGGCGATAGAAAGTCCCAGTCCGCTTCCTTCTGTGGTTCTGGCCACATCGCCCCGGACAAAACGCTCTGTCAGATCTTCCCCGCGGAAATTAAGGGGATTGGCTGAAATGTTTTTTATGGTAAATATAACCTGATCAAAGTTTTCTGACTCCTCCGAAAAAGAAGAAGTGCTTTTTGATATATCCACGTACACTCTGCTTCCCTCAAGGGCATATTTGTAAACGTTATTGTACAGATTTTCCAGTACACGCCACAGCCTTCGCCCGTCAGCTTCGATGAGGAGAGTTTCATCAGGGGCATTTGTGATAAGCGTAAGGTTTCTGCTCGAAAATTTCTCCTCAAATTCACCATTGGTCTGATATATCATCTGAATAATATCAATATCTGCAAATTCCAGCTTCATATTCCCGGAGCTGGCTTTTGATGCCTCTACCAGATCCTCGATCAGCGTTTTCAGCCGCTGGGATTTCTGCTCGAGAACTTCCAGATAACCGGCTATTTTTTCATTTTGTATATGTTCACGCTTGATCAGATCCACATAGTTGATAATGGAGGTCAGCGGTGTTTTGATATCGTGAGATACATTTGTGATCAAATCAGTTTTAAGCCGTTCACTTTTCACTTTTTCCTGAAGTGCTGTGTCAAGTCCGGAGCTGATATTATTGAGGCCTTCAGCCAGTACGAGCTCCTGCCCGTCGAAATCATCCAGATTTAACTGATAGCTGGTTTCTCCGGAGGACAGGCGCTCAATCGCTTTCTGGATGGCGTCCTGTTCGGCAGCGTGACGGAACAGGCAGTAAAAAACCCACAGGTTGAAAATGATGCATATGATGACGGTAAGAGCAGTCAGTGCATAGATAACACTCAGACTGAGATACAGCCTGTCCCAGACAAACCATGCCAGACTTACCAGTGCTGTATTGATGAACAGATACCCGAGGAAACTGCATATCAGACGGCCTGTAAAGTTCTGGCGTGTAAAAAAGAGAGACATTTTCTGAATTCCCCGGAACAGAAGGCTGCCGGTCCATATGGTTCCGGCCTTGTAACGGCGGAGCAGACTGAAAACCAGAAACAGAAGGCTCAGATAAAGCATGAGTGCATATATGCACTGATCGGTCAGATACCAGGTCTCTGCAGGCATAATCAGATGCCCGATTCGAACCAGAACAAGGCGGCTGAACAGAATGGAAAGCAGCGCCAGACACGCAAAAAGGAATATTCCGGTTTCTGTACTGGTTCGGTCAAAACCATGCAGGCTGATGGTGCGGTCTCCCATTGAACGGTGCCCGGAAACATGAAGCAGAAACAGCAGAGTCAGAATGGCTACCAGTCCGCCTAAAATCATAAGAATAAAGCCGGTAATATAATTGTGCTGCATCTGTACATAATTCAGATGGTTTTCTGAATACAAATCTTCTACGGGATAAGTAGTGTCCACTCCTGCCAGAAGGAAAAAGGAGTTGCCTTCATAGGGGTTATTGGACGACAGAGCGGAAATCGTACTGAGGGATATAGAACTCAGGTTTGTGTCATAAAAAACGGAATTTCCAGGAAGGTATGCGTGTTTGCCGTATTCTTTAACGGATTCCACTGTCAGGGAGTCTGTATTGGTATAAATCAGACATTCATCCCCGGAGGATTCCGGGTTTTTATATTCTATTTTAAAGTGCAGATTGGAAGGATTTACAAAAAAGCGGTTGTAGGCTGTATAATAGCGGTGCAGCGTTTCCATGATTTCAAGTGCGGCATCCTCCAGCGTGCTCCGGCGCATGTCGGGTGTGAGGTACACGTTGACTTTATCAGGTTCGCTGGCAGACCAGTCCACATATCCTTCTCTTGATTTTGCAGCGGCACTTTTTTCTTCTGTTTTTGTGCATTCAAAGTCTTCATCCAGACGGTATCCCATTGACTGCAGATATGTAATTAAATCCGACAGACTGAAAGATTCTGTTTCATTGGGCCCGAAGGTCATTCTCAGCATTTCTCTTGAAACGTCGATGGATCCGCCGCGGGCGAAGACATCTTCATATTCAATGTAGAGAAAAATATCGTTGAGATCATCGTTGAACTGTTCTACAAATTCATCTGTATCTTCATAACTTGTTTTTCCGATCTGAATCAGACCGCTTCCAAAATTGTCATTCAGATACATGACAGCAATGCCGGAAAGCATCAGAATAAGAAAAATCAGGTGCAGAGAACATGCTATATATTTCTGCATCTGCAAAGTTAAATGTGAGAATTTCATAAAAGTCCCTCATAGCTGTCCGCCGCCTGCGTGCGGCAGGCGGCAGAAACCCAAATTACTGTTTTTCAATTTTGTATCCCACACCCCAGACGACTTTCAGATAGCGGGGTTCGCGGGGATTGATCTCAATTTTTTCCCGGATATGGCGTATATGTACGGCAACGGTGTTGTCCGCCCCAATAGCTTCTTCATTCCAGATTTCCTCATAGATCTGATCAATGGAAAATACCTTTCCGGCATTCTTGACGAGAAGAAGAAGAATATTGTATTCAATGGGCGTCAGCTTGATAAGCTCTCCGTCTACAGTAACCTCTTTGTTGTCATCATTGATCTGAAGACCGCCGCATTTAAAAATATGGCTGCCGGCCTGCGTATTCATATTGCCCAGCTGAGTGTAGCGGCGAAGCTGGGACTTGACGCGTGCCACCAGTTCCAGAGGGTTAAAAGGTTTGGTAATATAGTCATCGGCACCGATGTTGAGCCCCAGGATTTTGTCGGCATCCTCCGATTTGGCTGACAGGATGATGATGGGGATGCTGCTGGTTTCGCGAACTTTGAGTGTAGTCCGGATCCCGTCGAGTCCGGGCATCATCACATCCAGTATAAGAAGGTTGACGGTGTGGGTCTTTAAAAGCTCCAGTGCTTCAGCACCGTCATAGGCTTTTATGACCTCAAATCCCTCCCCTGTCAGATAGATATCTATAGCTTCCACGATTTGCTTGTCATCATCACAAACCAGAATACTCTGCATAGCGTTCCCTCCTTTTTTGATACTGTCATTATACAACGAAATGATATAAAAATGGTATTACTTTTTCCTTAGGAATCTTAGAGGGTTCGGATTGAAGTAAAGCGCAGGTTGTGATAGAATGAATTCATTAAAGGCGGAGAGGAGGGGAATATCCATATTTTATAGAAAGAACACGGTAAGTTATTCTTGACAAACAGAGGAAGATTCGCTACACTTTGAATGGTTTGAGAGTCAAAACATTTGAATTTAAAACTATTTCGACAGATTTCGACGGGAATGCTGCCGGGCAGCTGCTGTCCTCAGTTTACGCCGGAATTAAAGAAGCAGAGAGAAAGAAGAAAAAGAAGTGGGAATGAATAAAAGATGACAGCGAAAATCATAGGTATAGGCGCGTATGCGCCGGAGCACATTGTAACGAATAGAGATTTAATGGAATTTCTGGATACGGATGATGCCTGGATCAGGGAGCGCACCGGTATCTGCGAGCGCCGGATTTCAACGCAGGAGGGGACTTCTGCTCTGGCAGCTGAGGCGGCCCGGCGTGCTGTAAAGGATGCCGGAATCCGTCCGGAGGAAATTGAGATTATTATTGTAGCTACTTCCTCGGCTGATCGAAGCTTTCCCAGTGCAGCGACAGATGTTCAGGGAGCCATCGGTGCTGACAATGCGGTTGCGTTTGATATCACAGCCGCCTGCTCAGGATTTATATACGGCCTTCATATCATGCAGGGCTTTATTCAGTCCGGAATATACAAAACCGGCCTGATTATCGGTGCTGAGACACTGAGCAAGGTGCTGGACTGGACGGATCGAAGCTCGTGTATCCTGTTTGGAGACGGAGCCGGAGCAGCTGTTGTGCAGGCAGCGGAGACAGGAGTTATCAAGACGCTGGTAGGAAGCGACGGGAGAAAGGGCGATGTGCTGTACTGTCAGGCCAGAAGCCTGAAAAACTGTATAACCGGAGGAAAACCCGAGCTGGGCTTTATGCAGATGGACGGCCAGGAGGTATTTAAATTTGCTGTAAAAAAAGTTCCGGAGATTGTGACTCAGATTCTGGAAGAGACCAATACGCCGGGCGAGGAGGTACAGCATTATGTACTTCATCAGGCGAATACCAGAATCCTGGAATCTGCTTCAAGAAGGCTCAAAGTTCCGATGGAGAAGATTCCTGTTAATATTGATCGTTATGGAAATACATCCGCAGCTTCTATTCCTATTCTTCTGGAAGAGATGAAGCGGGACGGCCGGCTGAAGCCGGGCGATAAGCTGGTTATGGCCGGATTTGGCGCCGGTCTTACCTGGGGAGCAGCCCTCCTTACATGGTAAAAAGTCCGGAGCCGGCATACAGGACAGTATGGCCGGCAGGGGGCTTTCTATAGAAATGCAAACAATTATTAAAACGAAAAAAGAAAAAGGAGAACAAAACTATGTTAGAGAAAATGAAGGAAATTATTGCAGAGCAGTTAAGTGTAGACGCAGACAGCATTACAGAGGCATCCTCTTTCAAGGATGATCTCGGAGCAGATTCCCTGGACCTGTTTGAGCTGGTTATGGCACTTGAGGATGAGTATTCAGTTGAAATTCCCGCAGAGGATCTGCAGAATCTTCTGACAGTGGGAGATGTCATGAATTACTTGAAAGATAAAGGTGTAGAGGCATAATGAAAACAAGAGTAACGGAAACGTTAGGAATTGAATATCCGATTATCCAGGGAGGTATGGCCTGGGTAGCGGAGCATCATCTGGCCGCCGCGGTCTCAGAGGCCGGCGGCCTTGGCCTCATTGGGGGCGCCAATGCTCCGGGCGAGGTGGTGCGGGATGAGATCCGCAAGGCCAGAGAGCTTACAAAGAAGCCCTTTGGTGTTAACGTCATGCTTATGAGCCCACATGCTGAGGATGTGGCGAAAGTCGTTGTGGAGGAAGGCATTAAGGTAGTAACTACCGGAGCCGGCATCATCCCTGCCAACTATATGAGTATGTGGAAAAATGCGGGAATTAAGGTTATTCCGGTTGTTGCTTCCGTTGCGCAGGCGCGTCTGATGGAGAAGAGCGGTGCGGATGCTGTGATTGCAGAGGGAATGGAATCAGGCGGTCACATCGGAGAGACGACGACGATGGCACTGGTGCCGCAGGTGGTGGATGCTGTGTCTCTTCCTGTTATTGCTGCAGGCGGTATTGCGGACGGCAGGGGAATTGCAGCAGCTTTTATGCTGGGAGCCGAGGCTGTCCAGATGGGAACCCGCTTCGTTGTATCCAAAGAATCCATTGTCCATCAGAATTATAAGGACAGACTCATTAAGGCAAAGGACATTGACTCCACAGTAACAGGTGTGAGTCATGGACATCCTGTAAGGTGTCTGCGGAACAAGATGACAAGAGAATATCTGAAACTGGAGCAGGAGGGTAAATCCTTCGAGGAGCTGGAGTATTTAACTCTTGGAACTCTCCGCAAGGCAGTTATGGAAGGCGATGTGGAGAACGGCACTGTTATGGCCGGACAGATTGCGGGACTTGTTCAGAAGGAGCAGACCTGTAAGGAAATGATAGAAGAGATGATGGCTCAGGCGGAGACGCTTCTGAGCAGAAAGTAAGAAAATTTTTGACATTATAGTCCGCAGAAGGTCTGTTTCCGGAGTTTTAAAATGGGGAAAAGCTACGAGGGCGGAAGCTGGCAGTTATGCGGTATTTCCGGGATGCCGAAAGCAGAGCATTTCGGCGGACGATAATTATCAGGCGTGCCGGGCACGCCGGATTGAAGAGGTAACGCGATATGAGCAAAATTGCATTTATTTTCCCGGGACAGGGAGCGCAGACAATTGGCATGGGCCAGGATTTTTATCAGGAGACAGAGACTGGAAGAAAAATTTTTGACAAGGCATCGGAGCTTCTTGGCTTTTCTATGCCCGAGCTGTGTTTTGAACCCAATGACAGGCTGAATATCACAGAGTATACGCAGCCGGCCATGGTAACAGCCAGCATCGCGATGATGCGGGTTTTCATGGAGCGTACCGGGGTTACCCCGGCTGTATCCGCGGGCCTGAGCCTGGGAGAATATCCTGCAATGGCGGCAGCAGGCGTTATGTCAGACGAGGATGCAATCCGCACGGTAAGACAGAGAGGAATTCTGATGCAGCAGGCAGTTCCGGCGGGTCTGGGAGCGATGTCTGCTGTACTTGCCATGGATGCGTCGAAAATTGAGGAAGTAATCGCTCCTATTGAGGGTGTTCAGATTGCCAATTATAACTGTCCGGGTCAGATTGTTATTTCCGGTAAAAAAGAAGCAGTTGAGACAGCAGGGGAACGCCTTAAAGAAGCAGGGGCAAAGCGGGTAATTCCGCTTAATGTAAGCGGGCCGTTTCATTCAGATATGCTTAAAGAGGCCGGAGAAAAACTGGGGAAAGTTCTGGAGACAGTTGAGATACATACGCCGGTAATTCCGTATGTGGCCAATGTAACGGCAGATTATGTGACACAGGCGGATATGGTCAGGCCGCTTCTGATTCGCCAGGTATCTTCATCTGTTCGTTGGGAGCAGAGCATACGACGGATGCTGGCGGACGGAGTTGACACGTTTATCGAGATCGGACCGGGTAAGACACTGGCCGGCTTTATGAAAAAAATTGACAGAAACGCAAATGCGTTAAATATAGAAAAATTAGAGGATATTGACAAGATTAAGGAGGCGCTGGGATGTTAGAAGGAAAAATTGCAGTCGTGACAGGCGCCAGCCGTGGAATCGGCCGCCAGATTGCGGTTACCATGGCAAAAGAGGGAGCTTATGTCATTGTAAATTACAATGGCTCTGCTGCGAAGGCCGAGGAGGTCGTAAAAGAGATTGAGGCTGCCGGCGGACAGGCCGAGGCGGTTCAGTGCAATGTCTCTGATTATGGTGCGGCAGAAGAATTTCTGAAGAATGTAATTGCAAAGCACAAACGTATTGATATTCTTGTAAATAATGCAGGAATTACAAGGGATAATCTACTCATGAAGATGAGTGAAGAAGAGTTTGATGCAGTAATTGACACCAATCTGAAGGGGGCATTCAACTGCATAAAACATGTTTCCAGGCAGATGCTGAAACAGAAGAGCGGACGTATTATCAATATTTCGTCTGTTTCGGGAGTCATGGGAAATGCGGGACAGGCCAATTACTGTGCATCCAAGGCGGGAATGATCGGACTTACAAAGTCTGTTGCCAGAGAGCTGGGGAGCCGCGGAATTACGGTAAATGCGATTGCCCCTGGTTTTATTGATACGGAGATGACGGCTGTTCTTCCCGATGACGTGAAAAAGGCGATGGGAGATCAGATCCCTCTTAAGAAATTTGGTACGACACAGGATATAGCAGATGCAGCGGTATTCCTTGCGTCTGACAGGGCAAAGTATATTACAGGACAGGTACTCTGTGTGGATGGTGGCATGGCAATGTAAGATGTGTATGAAGAAAGGCAGTAAAAGTTATGGATATGAAGAGACGAGTAGTAGTGACGGGCCTCGGCGCGATCACACCCATTGGAAATGATGTTGAGAGCTTCTGGCAGGGTCTTAAGGAGAAAAAAATTGGTTTTGGACCCATCACATATTTTGATACGACGGAATACAAGGTAAAGGTTGCAGCACAGGTAAAGGATTTTGATGCGAAGAACTATATGGATCCCAAAGCTGCGAGACGTATGGAACCGTTTTCACAGTTTGCTGTGGCGGCTGCTGCTCAGGCGCTTGCACAGGCCGGGATTGATATGGAAAAGGAAGATCCCTACCGTGTAGGTACCAGTGTGGGCTCCGGAATCGGGAGCCTGCAGGTAATGGAAAGAGAGCACAAAAAGATGCTTGAGAAGGGACCATCACGCGTAAATCCTCTTCTTGTTCCTCTTATGATCAGCAATATGGCTGTGGGAAATGTAGCGCTTCAGTTTGGTCTCAAGGGAAAATCCATCAATGTGGTAACGGCATGTGCCACAGGAACCAACTGTATCGGCGAGGCATTCCGTTCCATCCAGTACGGCGAGGCGGATGTGATGGTTGCAGGCGGCGCAGAGTCTTCCATCACGCCTCTTGGAGTGGCAGGTTTTACCGCCCTGACAGCGCTGTCAACCAATGAAGACCCGCAGACAGCATCCCGGCCTTTTGATAAAGACAGAGACGGCTTTGTAATGGGCGAAGGTGCCGGTGTAGTTGTTCTTGAGTCACTGGAGCATGCTAAAAAGCGCGGAGCCAGGATTCTTGCTGAGATAGTCGGCTACGGCGGAAGCAATGATGCATTCCATATCACTTCTCCGGCAGAGGACGGAAGCGGTGCGGCTCAGGCGATGATTGCTGCCATTGAGGATGCGGGAATTTCTCCGGAGCAGATTGATTATGTCAATGCACATGGAACAAGTACCCATCACAATGATATCTTTGAGACACTGGCGATCAAAAAGGCACTGGGAGAACAGGCGTATAAGGTAAAGATTAACTCCACAAAATCCATGATTGGTCATCTTCTGGGAGCAGCCGGAGGTGTAGAGTTTATCGCCTGCGTGAAATCCATAGAGGATGGATTTGTTCATGCAACGGCCGGACTTAAGGAGCCGGGCGAGGGCTGTGATCTGGATTACACCATGGGCGACGGAGTTAATCTTGATGTGCACTATGCAATCTCCAATTCACTCGGTTTTGGCGGTGTAAATGCCAGTCTTGTGATCAAAAAGTATGAGGAATAGAGAGGTGTGCATCATATGATGGGAATAAAGGAAATTCAGGAGATCATTCCACACAGGCATCCGTTTCTCCTGATTGACTGTATTGAGGAAGTAACGCCGGGCGAAGGTGCTGTGGGCTACAAATGTGTAACCTACAATGAGCCCTGGTTTGCGGGACATTTCCCGCAGGAGCCTGTTATGCCGGGAGTCCTGATTGTAGAGGCACTTGCGCAGGTAGGAGCGGTTGCCATACTGAGCGAGGATGAAAATAAAGGGAAGGTTGCATATTTTGGTGCAATCAATAATGCCAAGTTTAAGAAAAAAGTGGTTCCGGGCGATAAACTGCGCCTGGAGTGCCACATTATCAAGAGAAAAGGGCCGGTAGGCATCGGAAGCGCCACGGCTACGGTGGATGGTAAAGTAGCAGTCTCTGCGGAGCTGACATTTATGATCGGATAGTGAGGAAGAGAAATGTTTGATAAGATTTTCAGGAAATCGTACACCAGTATCGGTTCAAAAGGCCATAATGAAAATAACCGGGTGGAGAATGAGGCAGCTGCTGAGACGGCTGCTGACAGCTCACAGAAAGCGGAGCGGATTCCCAGCCGTCCTACCGCACTTACACCGGAGAATATGCGGGATCTCTGGAGACGCTGTAATAAATGTGAGCGTCCCATTCTCGTTCAGGATGTAAAGGATAATTTTTATGTGTGTCCGCGATGCGGGGGTTATTTCCGCGTTCATGCGTACCGCCGTATTGAGATGATCATTGACGAGGGTACTTTTGAGGAATGGGACAAGGAGATGGGAGCGGTCAATCCGCTTAAATTCCCGGGATATGAGGGAAAAGTGGAGGCCGCCAGAGAAAAGACAAATCTTAACGAGGCTGTTGTAGCCGGCCGCGGTAAGATAAACGGATATGACACGGTAATAGCTGTTTGTGATTCCCGCTTCCTTATGAGCAGTATGGGACATAACATGGGAGAAAAAATCACACGTGCGGTTGAACGTGCGACAGCTGAGAAACTGCCGGTTATCATTTATGCGGCATCCGGCGGTGCGAGGATGCAGGAGGGTATGATTTCCCTGATGCAGATGGCCAAGACATCAGCAGCTCTCAAACGCCATTCCGAGGCAGGGCTTCTCTATGTGAGTGTTCTTACAGAGCCTACGACAGGAGGCGTAACAGCCAGCTTTGCCATGCTGGGAGATATTATACTGGCTGAGCCCGGAGCTCTCATTGGATTCGCGGGGCCGCGTGTTATTGAGCAGACGATCAACCAGAAGCTTCCGGAAGGATTCCAGAGAGCTGAGTTCCAGCTGGAGCACGGTTTTGTGGATCGCATTGTTGAGAGAAAGGATCAGAAAAAGCTGCTTGGTCAGATTCTTAAGCTTCACAGTGATGAACACAGCTGGCAGAAATGGTCTGATGAGACAGCAGGCAAGATGACAGTTCCTGAGATTCTTTCAGAGACCGCTTCCCGCCTTTCAACAGGTTCTGAGAGTAATGCTCCTAAGAGCCGCAAAGCACCTTTCTCCGGTATTATGAGACAGAAAACTCTGGATAAGATTGCCGGACGTCAGAGAGATGCCTGGGAGGCAGTGCGCCAGTCCAGAAGCGCCGGGCGTCTGATTGCAAGTGATTATATTCATATTCTTTTTGATGATTTTAAAGAATTCCATGGCGATCGTTATTTTGGAGACGATGGAGCAATCATCGGAGGTATCGCATCTTTTTATGGGATGCCCGTCACGGTTATCGGACAGGAAAGAGGAAAGACTCCGAAGGAGAGCATGAAGCATAATTTCGGAATGCCGTCTCCGGAAGGATACCGAAAGGCTCTTCGCCTGATGAAGCAGGCAGAGAAATTTAACCGTCCGATCATCTGTTTTGTGGATACGCCTGGTGCATTCCCCGGCATGGAAGCTGAGGAGAGAGGACAGGGAGAGGCGATTGCAAGAAACCTGTTTGAGATGTCAGACATGAAGGTGCCGATCCTGACGATTATCACTGGACAGGGGGGAAGCGGCGGTGCTCTCGCGCTTGCTGTATCCAATGAGGTATGGATGATGGAAAATGCAACATACTCTATTCTGTCTCCTGAAGGTTTTGCGTCTATTCTTTGGAAAGATGCAAAGAAGGCCAGTGAAGCGGCTAAGGTTATGAAGATGACAGCTGAGGACCTCTATGAGCTGGGCATGATAGAGAGAATTATCTGCGAAGATCAGCCGGCCACAGCGGATAATCTGGAGCTGATTGGACAGATAATTGACAAACACATGCGGGAATTCTTCAAATCCTGCGCGCAGATAACGCCGGATGAGATTGCGGAGCAGCGCTATGAGCGTTTCCGCCGCATCTGATCGCGTGCATCATGATAGGAGAAGGGACATGTGCGGATTAAAACCACTTAAAATTGGAGAATTGACAGCGCGGCTTCCAATTATCCAGGGAGGAATGGGCGTGGGAATAAGCCTCTCCTCTCTGGCTGGGGCTGTAGCCCGCGCCGGAGGAATTGGAATAATTTCCACAGCTCAGATAGGATTTCGCGAGCCTGATTTTGCGGAAGATTCCCAGGCTGCGAATCTGAGGGCTATCGGGAAAGAGTTTAAAAAGGCGCGGGAGATTGCCCCTGAGGGGATAATCGGTTTTAATATAATGGTAGCTACCAGAAATTATGCAGAGTATGTGAAAGCTGCTGCCAGGGCGGGGGCGGATCTCATTATTTCGGGAGCAGGTCTTCCTGTTTCGCTGCCGGAATATGTGAAGGGAACTGCAACAAAGATTGCGCCCATTGTTTCATCGGTCAAGGCATCTATGATTATCTGCAAAATGTGGGACAGAAAATATCAGACTGCGCCGGATCTCGTTGTGGTAGAGGGACCGCTGGCGGGTGGACATCTCGGTTTTGATCGGGAGAAACTGACAGAACTGGAGGCAGATACACCCCATGCGGGAACAACTTTCCATCGGGAAGCCTACGATGAGGAAATACGCGGAATAATTGCGCTTGTAAAGAAATATGCGGAAAAATACGGAAAGAAGATTCCGGTTGTGACGGCAGGGGGTATCTATACCCACGAAGATGTTATGCATCAGCTGTCTCTCGGAGCTGACGGAGTTCAGGTTGCGACCCGGTTTGTGACCACAGAAGAGTGTGATGCTCCTATGGCTTACAAGCAGGCATATCTGGACGCAAAGGAAGAGGATATAGTGATTGTAAAAAGTCCTGTAGGCATGCCGGGCCGTGCAATCCGCAATGCTTTTCTGCGCGAGGTGGAAAAAGGGAGACAGGCGGTAACTCAGTGCTACAAGTGTCTCGAGCATTGTGATACTGCAAAGATTCCGTACTGTATCACAATGGCTCTGGTCAATGCTGCCAGGGGCGATGAAGATCACGCATTGATTTTCTGCGGAAGCAATGCATGGAGAGCTGATAAGATTGAGACGGTGGACAGTGTGCTGAGAGATTTGTGCGGAGAAAATGCATAAAATATCTATTTGGAAGAAAGATATAACAGACAGAGAGGACATTTCGACGGGGAATAATTTTCCGGAATGTCCTCTCTGTTTTTGTGAATTTTAAAGTTATCTAATGCTCAACAATGCGTTTGGGGACTGTGCGGAGCATAGTCCGGATCTCTCTGTCTGAGAATCCCTGGCTCAGCAGAGTTTCGATAAAGCAAAGCATTGCTTCTCCTGGATGTTCTGCCCCTGCCTGCCCGCGATCTGTTGCAAGATAGGTGGATTCGACACCTGCCTGTCGGATATTGGCAGCCATTTGTTCAGGAGAAACGGAATTTTCCGCGAGATTAAGCCAGTTTTTTTCAATCAGTACGCCCTTGCGGGCCAGCTGCGCCTGGATTTCTCCGGGGACTTTTGTCCGGTCCCATTCGGGGTGTGTCAGAATCATTGAGACATTTTCGCAGGTGCCCGCCTCGCAGAGAAGAAGGGATTCCTCTGTGCTTAAGTGTCCGGTGGCAAGAAAAGCGCCGTATTTTTTTACGATTTCAAATATTTCAAAGACTTCTTTTTTCAGTCTGCCTGAATCATCCAGAATCGATATGCCGGGTCTTAAGAAAAAGTCTCCCGGCATATTGCCGCCGCGAAGACAGCTGGCGGAATCCCGGGTTGGCATCCAGATAATGGAAGCGCCCATCTTCAGGGAATTTTCTGCAGCATAGGGATTTAGGCCGCCTGTTGGATGGTTGAGGACAAGGCCCCCGTAGGCGCGGGCATGGCATCCGCTGATGAGATTGATGAGAGCGGCCCTTTCTGCTGTGCAGCCATAATGGGCTTTGATCATGACGCCGGCCATTTTCAGTGCCTCTGCTTCCTGTATAAGTTCCAGATCGTTCAGTGCGCGATGAAAGGCTGACGGTTCTGTGTGTGTGTGGAGATCATAGCCTCCTTCAATGAGGGCGAGCGCCTGCCCGCGAAGTGCGGGATCAGAGATGAATTTCATAAAAAACCTCCGTTTGCCGCCAAAAACAAACAGAGGTTTTTTATTTTGAACCGTAAATATTTATCGCTGAAAAACGCCGGACTGATCCAGAAAAGCTTCCAGTTTTTCCAGATTTTCCGTGGCTTCCGGGCCCAGCCGGTTTCCAAGCTCTGTGGTAAGGGCTTCGGCGATGAAAAGAATCGGGATAAGACCGCATCCGCTGTTGATGGAATTGGTGTCGATCACGATATCGGCATAACGGGCGATGGGATTCAGAGCGGTATTGGTAATCAGCACAATAGGAACTTTCTGATCTCTGCAAATATTGCTGATTTCAATAGTGCGTCTGGTGCATGGCCACGCGGAAAATACGATAACCATATCTTCCGGAGTCAGTCTCCAGACTTTATCAAAAAGAAACTCTGATTCGTTGCTCAGCTGGCGGATTTTCGGACAAAACCGGTCGATCATGGATTCAAGATAGAGAGCTGCTGTTTTTGAGGAGCGCAGTCCCAGAAGATTGATTGTTCTGGATTGAATCATAAGCTGAACGGCACTGTTTACCTGCTGGATGTTTTTGGGTGTGATGAAATTTTCAATGGTCTGGGTTGTATCTATCCAGAGAGCATTTAGTATGTCAGTGTCGTTGTGAACGGTCGCTGTTCGAATCCCCTGCTTGATCCCGATATAGGAAGAAGCGTTGCGCATCAGAGAAAGATTCATCAGATCCTTTCGGAAATCGCTGTAACTGTCATAATTTAACAGTTTAATCAGGCGCATGATGGTAGTGGTTCCGACTCCGGATGCCTGAGCCAGTTCGGCAACGGTCATCATGCTGGCTTTCACATAGTTTATGACCAGGTAATTGCACAGAATCCGCTGTTTTTTTGGCAGCACATCTTTTATTTTAATGATCTCATCAAGAATATTCTCTTCCATTTCCGCTCCTTCCGACCGGCTGGGACCACAGATAATGAATATGGCTGCCGGATTGTTCCCTGCTTTCTGATAATTATTATAGGCTGTCCGGAAGGGGGAGTCAACTCCGCTGCATAAAAGGAATAAAAATGCTATCTGAATTATAAAAAGAATTATACACCTAAATAAAAAGGAATATAAGTACCAAAATGGAAAAATATTGCACAAAAATGGAAATAAAAAACTATATAAAAGAACGAAAACAATTATTTTAATTTAAAAAAGTTGAAATATTCTTTTTTGAGATCTATAATGTGGCCATCAAGAGGAACCGGAAAGGTTCTAAAAAAGGAGAGAATAATCATGAAAACAAGAGACATCGTATTTTACAGTGAGGGAGATAAGATTGTAGGAACCATGTATCTTCCGGATGACTACAAAGACGGAGAAAAACGTCCCTGCGTTATTCCCAATTCCGGATGGACGGGTCTTAATATGGTTTACCCGGCTCTGTTCGCCAGAGCGCTGGTAAAGCAGGGATTTGTGTGCATCGGTTTTGATTACAGAGGTTTTAAGCCGAGCGAGGGCACGGAAAAATACACGACTCTGGAGCGCGAAGTGGAAGATGTATGCGCTGCTGTTAACTTTGCAAAGGCACAGCCTGAAGTAGATGCCGATCGCATCGGTCTTATCGGCTGGGGTGTGGGCGGAGCTGTCTGTGTGGAGGCTACGGCAAGAGAGCAGGCGGTAAAAGCAGTTGCAACACTCAATTCATTTGTGGACGGCGTCAGATGGATGCGTATGGGAATGGGAAATGACAAGTACCACAAAATGCTCCGCGCTCTGGAGCAGGATAAAATCAAACGCGCTACTACGGGAGATCTGGTGCTTCGCCATCCCTATGAGTTTTATCCGAATATTGAAGAGAGCGGGGATTTCTATGTTGACAGTACTCTGAAAAAGCTGAACGGAGGCGTATCTGAGAAGGCCAATGAAAATAGCGGAGAAGAGTTCCCGACACCGATGTCCAGCGTCTACGCTGAATCTTTCCTGCGGTTCAATATTGAGGCGACTCTTCCGAAAATTGCACCACGCGCTGTGTTTGTGGGGCATGGAAAATATAATGAGCTTCATGATAGAATAGAAGCGGATGAGGCATACAGGCTTGCAAATGAGCCGAAAGAGCTTTATTTTGTGGAGGGCAAGCACAACGAATGGATGTTTGATGAAGACCCCAAATTCCAGGGACTTGCGGATGCACTCGGGGCATTCTTTAAAAAGTATTTATAATACGAATTAAGATGCAGGATATAAAAGTGCCCCGGAATATCAGACGACGCGCCGGTATTTCCGGGGCATGCTTTTAAATATTGGAAAATTTAAAATGGGGAAGAAGAGGAGAAGGCAGATGGATCGTTACAAACTTGCATTGGTTCAGATGGACTGTTTATATGGGGATACAGAAAAAAACATACAAAAAGCCGCCTCCTGTATCCGGACTGCGGCGGAAAACGGAGCAAAACTGGTCTGCCTGCCGGAGGCATTTAATACCGGTTATCTTGCGGGTAAAATTCTGGATATGAAAAACTATGCCGAAAAGCTGACGGGAAAAACCGTAACGGAAATGCGCAGACTGGCTGCTTCGCTGAATATTTATATTACGGCGCCGATTCTTCTGGCGGCGGATAATGGAGAAGTGGAAAATACGGCTGTTATGATCGGAAGGGACGGAGAAATTGTGGGGACATACTCGAAAACCCATCCGGTAGGCGATGAGAGAAAATATTTTCAGAGGGGAAAAGATTACCCTGTCTGGAATACAGAGCTGGGGAAAATAGGGATTGTCATATGCTATGACGTATGCTTTCCGGAGACGACGAGAATGCTGGCGCTGCAGGGGGCGGATCTGATCCTTGTTCCGTCCGCATGGAGGGCGAGCTACTACTTTAAGGAGTGGTGGGATCTGAATCTGGCATGCCGGGCGCTGGACAATCTCGTCTATGTTGCGGCGGTAAACCGGTGCGGTGTATGCGGCGATGAAATATTTGCCGGGAAGAGTCAGGTTGTTAATCCGATTGGTACGGTTCTGGCAGAGTGCGGTGTGGAGGAGGAACGGATTCTATACCAGGAAATTGACCTGTCCGTACTCCCGAAAGAGCGTGCATTTAATACAGTGATGCAGGACAGGCACCCGGAGGATTACGGTATTTTATTGAGAAGTCAGGGGGAGTACAATGAATAATGTAAAAGACAGCATGAAACTTAGAAAAATTACATTTTTCCCGCCGTTTATTATACTGGCGCTTCTGGTTGTGATAAGTTTCATTAATAAAGAAGGTTTCTTGGGACTTGTAAATACGATCAATAACTGGATTATTGCCAATGTCGGATGGGGCGCCAGTATTCTTGCGCTGGTTATCACACTGACGGGGGTTATTGCAATATTCACAAAATTTGGAGATGTGCGTATCGGAGGAGAGAATGCGAAGCCAGAGATTTCTAACTTTACATGGTTTACCATTGCTCTTACGACAACAATGGCGGCCGGTGTTCTTTTCTGGGGACCTGCCGAGCCAATTGCACATTATATGGCGCCGCCCACAGAGATTTACGGTGTGGAACCGCTGACGCCGGAAGCTATGAAATTTTCCATGGAAACGATGTTCCTGCACTGGACAATTGTGCCGTATGCCATTTACACGGTTCCGGCTGTTGTGTTTGCCTTTATGTATTATAATGCAAAGAAGCCGTTTTCCATCGCCAGTGAGATGGCGCCGCTTCTGGGAAAGTATGCATATAAAAAGAGGACAATGCAGATCATTGATGCGATTACACTGTTTTCCATCGGCGCCGGAATGGCCGGTTCCGTGGCGCAGGGTTTTCTGAATATATCGGGAGGTATTTCCAAGATAACGGGTCTGCCCAGCAATCCGCAGATGTGGCTGGTGGTTGGAATTGTGACAGGCCTTGCCGTTGTAGCTACCTCTATTTCCGGTATCCAGAAGGGCATGAAGCATATTTCCAATATCAATGTATATGGATATATTGTTTTTCTCGTTTTTCTTCTTATTTTCTCCAATGCGCCTTTCCTTCTTAATCTTGCGACGGAGGCGTTCGGAGGCTTTGTGGGTAACTTCTTTGAGCGGATTCTGACGACGGGGGCTGCTCAGGACAGCCAGTGGCCTCAGTGGTGGACGACTTTTTACTGGTTCAGCTGGATGGCGTGGGCGCCTACTTCCGGAGCATTTATGGGAAGAATCGCTTATGGCCGGAAAATTAAACACGTACTTGGGCTTTATATTGGCGTGTGCGCATCCGTCAGCATGCTCTGGATGACGCTGGTAAGCGGAACAGCACTCTGGACGCAGAAATCAGGAGCCGCCGATCTTGTTGCTTCTTATGAGAGAGGCGTGGAAAATGTGCCATATGATATGTTGGCATCAATGCCTTTCGGACAGATTGTCATTGTTCTGTTTGTTATTCTGATTTTTCTGTCTCTTGTCACGGCGTGCAATTCCAATACGATTGCCATGGCCGGAATTTCCACACAGGGAATCAGTCCGGAAAGCCCCGATGCGCCAAACTGGCTGAAACTTGTCTGGGGAGCAGTTGCCATGGGACTCGGTTATATAATGGTGTCCATAGTGGGTGTTGATGGTGTTAAGATTATCGCAAATTTCGGAGGAATGTTTGCCGCGATCATTATGATTGGGGCAACGGTAAGTCTTATAAAGCTTATTCTTAATCATAAGCGGTATGATATGACAATAGAAGGGGCGAAGGACACGGTATTCGGAGAGCCGGAGGAGTCTGAATAGAGTATTAAAATAACAATCCGCAGCGGGGAATAATTTTCTTACCGCTGCGGATTGTTTGTTTATAAACGGGCTTACCCTCTGAAACGATTCAGGCATGCATAAATCTCCTGAGGACGCGGAAGCGCAAGCCCCATCGCACAGTAGGAGGAATCACTGAATGCAGCCAGTCCGCGTGAACCGTATTCTTTCAGCAGAGTATCCACGCATTCTCTGACAGTCAGCTGTTCAAGCAGTCCTTTTTCCAGACAGAAGCGGACCATCTGGGCAAGTGCAGCTGTCTGTTCACTGTCTGCAAGCTGTTCTACAAAGCGAAGATCAACAGGCTCTTTTGCCACCTGGAAAGAATCCTTGCCCCGAACTTTTACTTTTATGCGTTCAGTACGGCCCGAGGTACGCTCGCTTCGCCCACGTCCGTTGAAACCGCGGTGTTTGCCGGAAGTACCGCTGTTTTGAGACAAGGTGCTGTCGCTGCCGGTATCGGCGGTCTCGTCTTTTTCATCTGAGCGAAGTGCAAAAACACCTGTCGCCCGCCCGGTTCCGCCGGGATTCATTTTGCGTCCCGGTTTGGGAAGAGAGAACCCGGGAGCGGATGTTTCCGGTTTTGAGGCGGCTTTTTCGCAGGCGTCCCGCACAAGCGGAGTGATGTCTGCCGGGCGATAGGAATCCATTTGGATGACTGTATCAGCAATGAAGAAATAGGCGCCGGAGCTTCCGGCTACCAGTACAGTGGAAATTCCTGCCTGTTCATAGAGATCTCTGGCACGCTCAATAAAAGGAGTGATCGGCTCTTTATCCCTGCTTACAATTTTCTGCATCAGATCGTCCCGAAGCATAAAATTGGTAGCTGAGGTGTCCTCGTCAATGAGGAAAGCCCCCGCTCCGGCCTCAATTCCCTCTATAACAGCGGCAGCCTGCGAGGTACTGCCACTGGCATCTGCCGTGGAGAAACGGGTTGTGTCTTTTTTGTTGGGCAGATCACGGATAAACAGGGAAATATCTACATTGTTTATGCTGCGACCATCCTCGGCGCGCAGTTTTATGGCGGTGTCGTCAGTAATTACATATTCGCGTCCGTCTCCGGCTATGTGGTTATACACTCCGGATTCAAGTGCTTTTAAAAGAGTGGATTTGCCATGGTAGCCGCCTCCTACAATGAGAGTAATGCCTCTGGCAATAGCCATGCCGGAAAGCGGTCCGTGAAAAGGCAGATTCAAAGTAATCTTCAGTGATTCCGGAGACTTAAAGGGAACACTGCCTTTCATGGGCCGATCTGAGATACCGGTTTCTCTCGGAAGAATAGAACCGTCGCCTGCAAAGGAGACAAGATTAAGGCGTTTGAGCTCCTGGCGGATAAATTCCTGATCTTCAGAGAGTTCAATGCGTTTTCTTACTTCCTGAGCGTCTCTGTTTTTATAGAAAAAGACATTTCGGACACAGCCGGGCAGAAAATCAAAAAGTATGCGTATCAGTTCTCCGGAATTGATGGTTCTTCCAAATGCAGGAAAACCAATCTCAAAGCGGGCGGTAATATCATTTTTTCCGATTTCGCAGGCTGTACGGGGGAGAATTTCCTGACCTGGACGGCTGGTGGCGATGAGCCCGCTTTTTCCTGACCCTCTGGCTTTAAAATTAAAGCGGGAAATTTCCTGAGAAAAACAGCGGAGCAGATAGTCCTCAAGGGCTGTTTTTTTCCAGGGTTTATCAAAATATTCAGCGGGGAAACCGGCATTTCTGTGACTGATAATTACGCTTACTTTGGATGGGGATGCAAAGGGATCACCCTGCACATGATCAATGGAAAGCGTATAGTCTCTGAAATCGTAAGCACCCCGGGTATCTTTATAAGCTGGATAGCTCCTGTGATCAATAGATTCCAGAAGCCTTTTAAGATCGAGTGACCGTTTCATCCGTGTGTTCCTTTCTGGGATTCAAATTGTCAGTTTCTTCCATAAGATTGTAGCGGTTTATGACGGGAAATTCAAGGCTGCAATTTGAAAGGATGAGGGAATAGGAGGGCGGGTTGGGTCATAGTCTGATAATAAGATGGTTTTGGAGGTCGGGGGATGCTTAATTATCTGTGGGCTTTTATGATGCTTGTGGGAATATTATGGGCGGCTTTTAACGGGAATATCAGTGCTGTGACATCGGGAGCGCTTGATTCTGCGGGAGAAGCAGTAACTCTCTGCATTACCATGCTGGGAATTATGTCTTTCTGGACCGGGGTTCTTGAGGTGGGGCGCAGGGCGGGACTTATTGAGCAGCTTTCAAAGGGAATGCGTCCCGTTCTTCGTTTCCTGTTTCCTGACATACCGGAAGATCATCCATCACTGCAGTCTGTTTCTGCTAATATGATAGCAAATATGCTGGGGCTGGGCTGGGCGGCGACGCCGGCCGGGCTGAAGGCTATGGAGGAGCTGGAACAGCTGGAGGAGAACCGGAGAAGAGAACAGAAAAGAACAGGAGAAAAAATGCCGGCCGTTCCCCGCGGAACAGCCAGCAATGAGATGTGTACATTTCTGATTGTAAATATTTCTTCTCTTCAGCTTATACCTGTAAATATGATTGCATATCGCAGTCAGTATGGAAGCGCGGAACCACTGGCTGTCGTAGGACCGGCAATTGTGGCAACGGCTGTCAGTACAGGAGTTGCAGTTACATTCTGTAAAGTCATGAACAAAAAAAGGAACAGGTCTTATGGCAGAAAAAAGTAAGAAGCGGTGCATGGCCTGAAAAAGGAACAAACAGTTCAAAAAATTACAGAAGTGCCTTTGTCCATGCCTCCTTATTGAAGCCGGTAAGAACAAAAGTATCACTTACCAGAATGGGGCGTTTTACCAGCATTCCGTCAGAGGCGAGGAGTGAAAACTGTTCATCTTCGGTCATAGAGGGAAGTTTTTCTTTCAGATTCAGGCTTTTATAAAGAAGACCGCTGGTATTGAAGAATTTTTTCAGGGGAAGGCCGCTTTTTCTGTGCCACTCTCTGAGTTCTTCGGCGGAAGGATTGTTTTCTTTAATATGGCGATCGGTGTAAGCAATGTCCCTGGAGTCCAGCCACTTTTTTGCCTTCTTACATGTACTGCAGGATGGATATTCCAAAAATAAGAGATTCATAATTGATTTCCTTTCTCCGGGTATGCACCGGATAAATACAGGTCTGTTGTTTGTTTCAGTAAAAACGGATCCTGAAGATTATAGCACAGTTTCTGTTTTTTTCACAGAATGAACAAATTTATTCTTTATAATACAATCGTCCAAAACAGAATAAAATATAGAGATGACAGTTTTGGCGGAGAAAAGTGTTGAAGTTTGTTTCGTATCTATCCGAATATCTTGTCCCTCTTGTGCTGTTTTATATCACAGGATTTGCAGTACTGCAGCGGCGGCCTGTGTTCGATGATTTTATCGAAGGAGCCAAAATGGGAATGCGGACAGTAGCCGGTATACTGCCTACTCTGGTGGGACTGATGACGGCTGTCGGTGTTCTGAGGGCATCGGGATTTCTGGACTTCCTGGCCGGAATTCTGGAAGGACCAGCTGGTTTTTTTCATGTGCCTGCGGAAACTGTACCGGTAATTTTGGTAAGACTGGTATCCAGTTCTGCGGCAACAGGTCTTTTGCTGGATATTTTTAAAAATTCCGGTCCCGATTCATATGTGGGGATGATGGTATCAATCCTTGAAAGCTGTACGGAAACGGTTTTCTATACAATGAGTGTGTATTACATGGCCGTGCGGGTAACAAAAACCAGATGGACGCTGGCCGGCGCCCTGGCAGCAACCGCCGGAGGTGTGTCAGCCAGCATTGTGCTGGCTGGTTTCATGCAATAACATATTTATTGTAAGAATTTTGACAGTTGTTTTGCCCGGCATTATATTGTATAATCGGTAACGTAGCTGCATGCGCGGGAGTCCGCGCATGGGGCAGAGAGTGCTTGTGAACGCAGCGGGACTTCGTGGCAACGCCGGTTATGGAGAATAAATCTGCTGTTGTGCAGAAGTGTTTTTCTGCTGTCTGTGGCATGAAAGGGAAAGACGTGGGAGATTACGAAACTCTGAACGAATTGCTGGTAAAGCTGTTTCGCGATGTGACGGATGCTGAACAGAAGATGCTGGTCGGTCCGGAATTTGCGGATATCACAAATAATGATATGCATGTAATTGAGGCTATTGGCATCAGAGAGCCCAAAAACATGTCAACGATCGCGAGAGAGCTTTCCGTTACGGTCGGTACGCTTACAATAGCCATGAACAGTCTGGTAAAAAAGGGATATGTGGAGAGAACAAGAGGGCAGGAGGATCGCAGGGTCGTCTATATATCTCTTTCAGAGAGAGGGAAAAAGGCATACGAAAGCCACGAAAAGTTTCACAGAGAAATGATACAGAGCATGATTGAAAAATTATCACAGGAAGAGATAGAGACGCTTGTAAAAGCGCTCTCCAGTCTGAGTCTGTGGTTCAGCAGCAGGCAGATTTAAGACAAACAAGGAGGCAATGTGCAGTTATGAGAAAAATTATAGCAGTATTAACAGGTGTTTTAATAGCATCAGCATTGGCGGCATGTACACCTACGTCCACCGAGTCAGAGCATCAGCATCGTACGGAACCGCCGGCAGGGGCTGTTCAGGAATCGACGGTTGACGGCGCACTGGAAAAAGAGCAGATGGTAGTGGATGCTGATCCTACTGTAACGGTGTGCATATATTCAGTTAATGAGGATAATACAGGGCTGAAGCAGAATATGGATGCGGTTGACGGAGAGGAACTGGAAGCGCAGGCGCTGATTGACAGGATGGCAGAGCTTGGAGTTCTGGAAGACGGGATAGAAGTTCTGACCTTTGAAAACAAAGACGGAGCGCTGACTCTGGATCTGTCTTCTCTCAAAGAGCAATCAGATGAACTGGTTATTGCAGCAATTACCAATACCTTTATTCAGAATTTTGAGGCAGACGAGATTACGCTGAGTGTGGCAGGTCAGAAGGTGGGAGACGGACCTTTTGAGTATATAAAAAATTATAAGCAGATGAAATAACCGGAATTTTCAGAGCAGCTATTCCGGAAAAGTGATTTAAAAATATAAAAGGGAGCCATTTACTTTCCGGTCAGACGGGTAAATGGCTCCTTTTTCATGCAAATCAGATATCTTTTCTACTCTTCGCTGTCCATGTCATACGTAAGCAGCCAGGTCTGAAAATATGGCTTGATGATACGGAAAGGCGCACCGTCCATATCAAGGATGAACTGGTGGAACTTTTTGGGATCGTATCGTGTACCCAGTGTTTCCTCTGCCGTTTCCCGCATAGAGGTAATCTCAAGATATCCCGTATAATACATAAGATAATTAACCGGGTTGTCTGTGATAGAGAGATATATTTCCTCTGTGACCTCGGGATCCGTGATGCCATAGAAGGTTTCAAGAAAGTCCGCTGTTTTTGTCTGATCCCATCCGTCATAATTGATCCGTATGTCAAGCAGTGCATAAAGCGCATATGTGGCTGCTTCATTGTACATGAGGATTTGCTGTACATCCTCAGGCAGACCATTGTCAAAGGAATAAGAATACAGCTCGCAATACAGTCCCCATCCTTCACTGTAACCGCCGCATGTCAGAAGCCGGTGAAGCGGGCATCTGTTTTTCCGGTTGAAATAAACGGACTGGTACAGATGGCCGGGATATCCCTCGTGAGCCAGCATTGTGTAGAGATTCTGCTCCCTGCTGGCCTCATCATTGATATAGATGACATTTGGTCCTTCGTAATCCAGCGGAGGAACAAGGAAAAACGCCGGCGAGAGGGATGCTTCCAGAGCCTGAGGAACATGCTTTACCTCAAAAGATGTATCTTTAAGTTCCGGAAAATCCTCTTTAATCTGCTCCTGCAGATGATTGAGAATTTCAACAGGATCCGATAGAGAAATGGATGCAGATGCAAGACGTTTTTCCAGACTCGGGTTGTCATTCAGAAGTCTGGCCATTGCTGCCATATCTGCTCCCATTCGTTTTTCAATCCGCTGCCGCAGTTCATCTACTGATGAGTCTGTTCCGGTTTCAGATGCAACCAGATAGGCATAGTACTCTTTTCCTTTTTCGTAAGAGCTTAAAGAACCGTCTCCGGTACAGCTGCCTTTCAGTTCTTCAAGCGCAGCTGACAGATTCGTGTAAGCCGGTATGAAATGTTCTTTCAGAATGGTCAGATGCTGTTTTTTGTATTCTTCCTTTTCTTCTGCGGAAAGTCCGGGGACTTCATCCAGCCGGGATGCGAAGGTTTCTGTCAGAAAACTGTTTTCCGGGCGAATAAGGTAATCCTTACATGACTGAAGAATGCGATCGATAGTTGCGTCGGATGGGGCGAGTCCGGCCCGGGCACGCTCTTTTTCGTAGTTTGCCAGCTGATCAAAATAGACATCTATCTGGGACAGGAGTTCCAGATACTGCTCGATATCCTCTTTGTCATAAAATGTATATTCTGCTAAAAGCGTGGGAAGCTGTGCCTGGGTTCCGATAAGGGGGCTCAGAGGCTGATAATACTGTTCAAGGCCCCGGCACAGATCTTCAGTCTCCAAAGCATCCTTGAGCAGCTTGTAGGTAAAAAGCTGATCGGATGTAAGAAGAGAAGAGTCAAATGATTCCAGTTCTGTCCGCAGCTCTGTGTTTTCTCTTGTGTCTTCCAGAAGAGCGTCAAGAGAAATTTCCGGAAACTTCATTTCAGTTGCCGTCAGACCATAGTTTTCCGGATTCTGCAGAACAAAATGAATGGAGAGGGGATCGCCCTCCAGTAAATCACAGAAGACGCGGTCGGTAAAAGCATCAAATGCGTCCTGTACTTCCACGGGATCAGATGAAACACCTGCGTTTTCTGATGCCCCTGTCTCTGCCGAAGTTTCCGCAGCCTGATAGGATTCAGAATCAGGAAGGGGGGAACGGGCGCAGCCGGCTGTCCATAAAAGCGACAGAAAGAGTACGGACAGCAGTGTGGAAAAAATCCAGGACTTTCGGTTTTGTTCTTTCATCATAGTTACCTCCAGTTGCTACTATTATAATTTATATTAGAAATAAACACAACTGATGAGTGCCGGGGCCTGAAAGAGACAGGAGCATTTTGAATGGTGTGTTTTGACATGCGGGAGGGACAACTCCTGCTTGACAAAAATATCCGGAACAGATAGACTAGGTTTATATGGAAAAAGCTGAGAAGAGAAGAGTAGGCAGATGGAACGGCTGCAGAGAGTCCGGTCAGGTGAAAGCGGATGTCGGGAGGGCTGCTGAAGATGGTCTTGGAGCTGCGCTGTTGAGTATGGAGAGCAGAAGTGATTTTTTTGATCGCATCAATCTGTATCAGACGGCGACGGGAAAAGCCCGTTACAGCTTGAGGCTGTAAATTCAAAAGCCGCAGAGGTGTCTGCCGGAAGACAGGCACAAATTAAAGTGGTACCACGGGAAGAACTCGTCTTTAATCATGGAAATGGAAATCTGTGATTAGAGGCGTTTTTTATGCTGTGGGTTTATTGGACAGAACAGATACTTTGCAGCGCGTACAGAATATCAGGAGGAAATAAGATATGTGTGACAAATGTAAAAAGCCGTATTATATAACAACAGCGATTGCCTATACTTCAGGCAAGCCTCATATCGGAAATACGTATGAGATTGTTCTGGCGGACAGTATAGCCCGCTATAAAAGAGAACAGGGATATGACGTCCGGTTCCAGACGGGAACGGATGAACACGGACAGAAGATCGAGCTTAAGGCTGCTGAAGCCGGAGTGACGCCAAAAGAGTTTGTTGATGATGTGGCCGGACAGATAAAGACCATCTGGGATTTGATGAATACATCATATGATAAATTCATCCGGACAACAGACGCGGATCACGAAAAGCAGGTGCAGAAGATTTTCAAAAAGCTGTATGACAAGGGAGATATATACAAGAGCAATTATGAAGGTCTCTACTGCACGCCGTGTGAGTCTTTCTGGACTCCTTCGCAGGTAGTGGACGGAAAGTGTCCTGACTGCGGACGTCCGGTACAGCCTGCCAGCGAGGAGGCATATTTCTTCCGCATGAGCAAATATGCACAGAGACTGATTGATCATATCAATACGCATCCGGAATTCATACAGCCGGTTTCCAGAAAGAATGAGATGATGAACAATTTTCTTCTTCCGGGACTTCAGGATCTGTGTGTATCGAGAACATCGTTTAAATGGGGGATTACGGTGGATTTTGATCCCCGGCATGTGGTGTACGTATGGCTGGATGCCCTGACAAACTATATTACAGGTCTGGGCTATGACTGTGACGGAAATCACGGCGAACTGTTCGGCAAATACTGGCCGGCAGATCTTCATCTTATCGGAAAGGATATCATTCGTTTCCATACGATTTACTGGCCGATTTTCCTGATGGCTCTGGATCTTCCTCTGCCCAAGCAGGTATTTGGCCACCCGTGGCTGCTTCAGGGAGACGGAAAGATGAGCAAGTCCAAGGGAAATGTGCTGTATGCCGATACACTTGTGGACTTTTTCGGGGTTGATGCGGTGCGCTATTTTGTGCTGCATGAGATGCCGTTTGAAAATGACGGTGTGATTACCTGGGAGCTGATGATTGAGCGTTTAAATTCAGATCTTGCCAATATTCTGGGTAATCTGGTAAAGAGAACCGTATCCATGACAAATCAGTATTTTGGCGGAACTGTGACAAGTACAGGGGTAACGGAGCCTGTTGATGCAGAGCTCAAGGAAACAGTTCTGGAGGCTGTCCGCAGGGTAAATGAGAAGATGGATAAGCTTCGTGTTGCAGATGCCATAACAGAAATTTTCGGAATTTTCCGGAGAAGTAATAAGTATATTGATGAGACCGCTCCGTGGCTTCTTGCCAAGGAAGAGGAAAAGAAAGGCCGACTGGCAGAGGTTCTCTATAATCTGGCAGAGTCTATCACGATAGGAGCTTCCCTGCTGTATTCCTTTATGCCGGAGACTTCTGAAAAGATCCTGGCTCAGCTGTGTACAGAGAAGCGTGCCCTGGATCAGATGGATGTATTTGGGCGTTATCCCAATGGCAATAAGGTTACGGAAAATCCGGAAACGCTGTTTGCCCGCCTGAAGCCGGCTGATGTGATGAAACAGGTGGAAGAGATGCAAAAGAAGGCAGCCCGGGAGAGTGAAAAAACTCAGACTGCCGGCAAACCTGCTGATGAAAATGATGATAAATCCGGAAACGGAATTGATATTGAGCCGAAACCGGAGATCACATATGAGGATTTTGCCAAGCTTCAGTTTCAGGTAGGAGAAATCATTTCCTGTGAGGCAGTTCCCAAGTCAAAGAAACTTCTCTGCTCTCAGGTTAAAGTGGGAGGTCAGGTGCGTCAGATTTTAAGCGGAATCCGCTCCTGCTATTCCCCGGAAGAAATGGTTGGGAAAAAGGTAATGGTGGTAACAAATCTGAAACCTGCCAAACTGTCGGGGATGGTATCCGAGGGCATGCTTTTGTGTGCGGAAGATGAAAATGGTAATCTGGCTCTTATGAAGCCGGAAAAGGACATGCCGTCCGGTGCGGAGATCTGCTGATACTGAGGAGGGAGGGGAATGCTTCGGGAGATGCGAAAGCTTTCCCCTTTCTGTTTTGAGGAGAATGTATGTTTGAGAGAAAAACGCCGCTGGAAAAAGAGTGGGCCGGTTTTTTGAAGAGGGAGAAAAGGCTTGTCTGCAGGTGCAGCCGCCCGTCGGAATCTTTCTGGGAGAAAAAACTTCAGGGAGCAGTACCTGAGGGACTCCGGGAAAAACTTGAAACAGCCTTTTACAGAGCATTCCGGCTTCTTCTGGAGAGCGGAACAGATGTCATTGAAAAGACGTATTCTGCGGATCGGCTCAGGGCAGAGTATCAGGCAAGGGAATATGCGGCAGCGCTTTATCCTGCCAGAAAAAATCTGGCAGCGGGGAGAAAAGAGGCTGCCAGAGGACAGGCAGCGGGAGTGGCCGGCGCCTGTGCCGAGGGGGCAATTCTGGGAGTTCTGGGGATTGGTCTTCCCGATATTCCTCTGTTTCTGGCAGTTATTCTCCGAAATCTTTACACACTGGCGCTCCGTTTTGGAATTGATTATGAGAAACCGGAGGAAAAGGAGCTTCTGCTGGAGCTTATGGCCCTTTCTCTCGAGCGGGGAGAAGAATTTGCAGGGAAGGACGCTGCCATGAATCGCCGCCTTTACCGTCTGGAATCAGCTGAGAACAGCGCTTTTGAGAATAAGACGGAAGTTTCTGATGAAACAGTCAGACGGGCGGCAGATGCTCTGTCGGGAGAGCTTCTCTGCATGAAGTTTCTTCAGGGAATTCCTGTTGCCGGGATAATTGGCGGAATGTATGATGGGATATATCTGAAGCGTATTACAGATTATACGGCTCTTAAGCTGGAACGCCGGTGGCTTCTTCGTCAGGAGCTGTCTGCGCGCCGGCCGGGAGCAGGGGAAGGAGTGCGGAAACGATGATTTTTGATACGCATGCACACTATGATGACGATGCTTTCGATGATGACAGGGATGAACTTCTGAAAAGCCTCAGGACTGAAGGAATCGGAAATGTGGTTAATATCGGTTCAGATGTGGAGAGTTCTGAAGCTACTGTACATCTTGCAGAAAAGTACCCGTTTGTATACGGGGCTGTCGGTGTACACCCAAGCAGTACGGGACAGCTTGATGAAGAGGGGTATATGCGGCTTGAGGAACTGGCAAAAGCTCCCAAAATAGTTGCGATCGGAGAGATTGGACTGGATTATTACTGGGACGAACCGGAGCGGGATAAACAGCAGTACTGGTTCAGGCGTCAGCTTGGTCTTGCGCGTCAGCTTGGTCTTCCGGTTGTCATACACAGCCGGGATGCGGCCAGGGACACCTGGGAGATTATGAAAGATGAGAATGCAGAACAGGCAGGCGGCGTAATTCACTGTTTTTCCTATGGAAAAGAAATGGCCAGGGAATACCTGTCTATGGGATTTTATCTGGGAATTGGCGGAGTCCTCACATTTAAAAACGCAAAGAAACTGGTTGAAACTGTCTCCTATGCGCCTCTTGAGCGGCTGGTGCTGGAAACGGACTGCCCTTATCTGGCCCCTGTTCCATACAGAGGAAAAAGAAATTCATCTCTGTATCTGCCTTATGTGGTGGAAGTGCTGGCACATATTAAGGGAAAAACATGTGAGGAGATAGTGGAGATTACAGAACAAAATGCCAGGGCGCTGTACCGGCTCGACGAGAAGGAAAAATAGTTTAACAGTTCAGAGAGGATTTTTCATGCATACGGATCTTGGAAACCCTAAAAATACAATTTCAATTATACAGAAATATGGTTTTTCATTTCAGAAAAAATATGGTCAGAATTTTTTGATTGACACGCATGTCCTTGATAAAATTATTGCGGCTTCCGGCGTGACAAAAGAGCATCTGGTCCTGGAGATTGGTCCGGGAATCGGAACGATGACTCAGCGGCTGGCGGAAGCGGCCGGCCATGTGGCCGCGGTGGAAATAGACAGCAATCTGATTCCGATTCTTGAGGAGACTCTTGGGGATTATGAAAATGTAACCATTATCAATGACGATATCCTGAAAGTGGATATCGGAAAAATTGCCAGGGAGCTGGGAGGCGGCCTTCCAATAAAGGTGGTTGCCAATCTGCCTTATTACATTACCACACCTATCATAATGGGGCTTTTTGAGAGTGGAGTACCCATTGACAATATCACGGTCATGGTGCAGAAGGAAGTAGCGGACAGGATGCAGGTAGGACCGGGCTCAAAGGATTACGGCGCTCTGTCCCTGGCTGTCCAGTACTATGCAGAGCCGTATATTGTAGCCAATGTACCGCCCAATTGTTTTATTCCGCGTCCTAATGTGGGATCAGCTGTAATCCGGCTTACCCGCCATAAAGAACCTCCGGTCAAGGTAAAGGACAGGGAGCTTATGTTTTGTCTGATACGTGCATCCTTTAATCAGCGGAGAAAGACCCTGTTAAACGGACTTTATAATGCGCAGGAGCTCTCATTTTCCAAAGAGGAAATAAGCAGCGCGATAGAAGAAATGGGGCTTTTGCCGGCGGTTCGCGGGGAGACACTTAGCCTTTCTGAGTTTGCACGTCTGTCGGATCTGCTGGGTAAAAAAACAGGCGGAAAAAAGAAGTATAAGTTTTTAAAAAAAATTGAAAAAATTCCTTGACAATACCGCGATTATAAGGTAGAATAATCTACGTCGCTGGAACAAAGCGGACGATGAGAATCAGCGGATTTCTCAGGATGCCCAGATAGCTCAGTTGGTAGAGCAGAGGACTGAAAATCCTCGTGTCACTGGTTCGATTCCGGTTCTGGGCATTTGTACAAAAATATATTATATATCATGCGGGTGTAGTTCAATGGTAGAACACCAGCCTTCCAAGCTGGATACGTGGGTTCGATTCCCATCACCCGCTTTTCTCATGCCCTGATTTGCCAGGGCATTTTTTCTTGAAAAAAATTATTGTTAAGTGAATGGAATCGGTCTTTTCAAACGTATTATAAGTGAAGTCATAAATGGCTACCACTTTAAATGGAGGAAAAGAGAATGAAAAAAATGGCGGTTGGTATTCTTGCGGCAGTATTTGTATTTTCAGCCGGAACCGTAAATGCACTGGCAGCGGGCGGCTGTCGGGGTTATGGATATCAGGACTGTGTTGGTGCCTGCAATTATGCAGATGAAAATGGGGATGGCATATGTGACAGCTGCGGACAGAGTGCGGCTGACTGTGCCGGGAGATACTATACGGATGAGAATGGAGACGGTGTATGTGACAATTATGCTTCGGGTTCCTGCCATCACAGAGGGACGGCAGGAGCGGGCAGAAACCGCGGAGGATGTCACAGATAGCGGATGGAGACGGCATGCGGAGTGAGTGTGAGGTAAACAGAGCAATAGAGCTGTATGCGGATACGGTACGGCGGCTCTGTATGGTGCATCTGAAAAATTCTGCTGATACGGAGGACATATTTCAAACAGTATTTTTGAAATATGTCCTTAGTTCTGTTTCTTTTGAAAATGAGGAGCACGAGAAGGCATGGTTTATTCGTGTTACAATCAATGCATGCCGGGATATGCTGCGGAATCTGTTTCGAAGACGCACAGTATCGCTGGATGAAGTAATGGAGCAGCCGGCTGTTCTTGCTCCGGATCACAGAGAGGTTCTGGAGGCAGTGCTCTCTCTTCCGGAAAAATACAGGCAGGTTATTTACCTTCATTACTTTGAAGAGTATTCAGCTCCTGAAATCGGCAAAATTCTCGGCAAAAATGTAAACACAGTATACACGCTTCTGACACGTTCTAAAAAGCTGCTGAAAGAAAAGCTGGGAGGTAATGAAGATGGATAACAGGATAAAAGATGCCTTCGAGCAGGTTCATGCGGATGAACTGTTGATAGAAAATACGAAAAAAGCAGTTTCAAACCGGCTGAAAAGGTCAAATGGCCGCCAGGTTATGTACAGGCGCCTGGCTGCAGCTGCGGCAGGTGTGTGTGTCCTTTTGCTGGGAGGAGCAGGGACCTGGGTCTACCTGACACCTGCAGCTTCAATCAGCATTGATGTGAATCCGTCAATAGAGCTGGGGATCAATCGTTTTGACAGAGTGGTCTCCGTAAAAGGGTATAATGATGATGGGGTTGAACTTGCCCTGTCACAGAATGTCAGATTTATGGATTATAACAGGGCTGTTGAGCAGATTCTGAAGGATGAGGTTATCGCAGGACTGCTCTCGCAGGATGAGATAATGACGATTGCTGTCGTAGGGACGAACAGCGGTCAGTGTGATAAAATTCTTTCACAGCTTGAATCCTGCACCGAATCCCATCAGAATGTGTACTGCTATTCTGCTGATTCTGAGGAGGTTGAAGAGGCTCATCATCTGGGGCTTTCCTATGGAAAGTACAGGGCATTTCTGGAAGTACAGAAGTTATATCCGGATATTACACCTGAACAGATCCGGGGAATGACCATGAGAGAAATACATGAGATGACAGAGAAACTGCCATGTGATGAAAATGATGAAGATGCCGAAAGAGGAATGGGGGGTTCGGGAAACGGGCACAGACATGGGCATGAAATAAAATAAGTGTTGACGATTAGCGGTAAGAGAGAGTATAGTTTTTGTTAGAAAAATGTGCGGGAAGATATTCCGCGATTTACACAGGAGGCAGAAAAATGAACATGATGGAATTGCTGGAGGCCTCTCCGGTAATCGCTGCAGTAAAAAATGAGGAGGGACTCAGCCACGCACTGGAGTCGGAATGTCAGGTCGTGTTTTTACTGTTTGGAAGTATCTGTGACATAGCACATCTGGTGGAAAAAGCAAAGGAAAAAGGAAAAGTAGTAATTGTACACGTGGATTTGGTAGCTGGCCTCAGTTCAAAGGAGGTAGCGGTAGACTTTATCAGAAAGAATACAAGCGCGGATGGGATTATCAGTACAAAGGCACCTCTGGTAAAACGAGCCCGGGAGCTGGGATTTTTCTGTATTCAGAGGGCGTTTGTTGTAGACTCCATTGCTCTGACAACACTCAGGAAGCAGCTGGATGCTTTCCGGCCGGATGCTGTAGAGATTATGCCTGGCGTGATGCCGCGTGTTCTGAAAATAATCCGCAGTTATACTACCAGTATGCCCCTGATTGCAGGGGGGCTGCTGTCTGACAAAAAGGATGTAATGGCAGCTTTTTCTGCGGGCGCTGACGCAGTGTCCACCACCAGAGAAGAACTTTGGTATGTGTAAAGAGCGCGCATGAATATGGCCCCGCGGCGGCTTGCGGGGCTGTGGCCTGAGAAAAAGATAAAAAAAGAGAAAAAAGGCCTTGTCATGATATAAGATATATGATAAAATATTCTTCGTTGAAAGATTCTGAAAATTGAATCAGTAAAAGATATGCGCGAGTGGCTCAGTTGGTGGAGCACGACCTTGCCAAGGTCGGGGCCGCGGGTTCGAGTCCCGTCTCGCGCTCTTTGATAAGGACGGAAACCGAATCATTGGGGTTTCCGTTTTTTGTATCATTTGGGTTAAAATATTGGTAGAGAGATTCTTAATTTGTTTCTCATAATCAATATAGTTTATATATTTTTGTCCATTGTATTTTATGGATTCGATAATCAGAAAAGAATATATATGAATCGATTTATTTATTGTCGTATTGTTAATATTTTTTCAACAAAAAAATTGGAGAGTATGATATAATGTACCCATTAAACAGAAAGGCTGGTGGATTGGTATGATGCTGGTTGATAAGAATATTAAAGAGTTATCTCATCAGGGCCTTTTGATTGAGTCAGGATATGATGAAAAAAATGTTAATAGTATATCGTATGATTTAACACTGGAAGAAATCATTGGAAGTAAGCAAGATGATTTTGAATTGGAACCTGGCGCGGTAGCTATGATAAAGACAAAGGAAAAATTAAACATTCCGTGTAATATTACGGGAAGGATCGGAGAAAAAAATTCTCTTATTCGTTTGGGACTGCAGGTTAGTGGTCCTCAATATCAGCCAGGGCATGTTACTTATGCTTTTTTGCGTGTGATTAATTTGACAGAGAATATAATTACTCTTCGCAAAAATATGAAAATTGCTCAGATATATTTTGAGGAATTGAGGGATACTCCGGATGTTACATATAACAATCAACCGGATGCCTCGTTTAATAATGAAATAGAATATAGAGCATATGGAAAATATGAGTCTGTCTATAAAAAAGATATAAAATCATTCCAGAAAGTAAAAAATGATATTGAAAATGCAGCAAATCGTATTTATGGAAATGTGCTGACTTTGATGGGGATCATTGTAGCTATTTTTTCCATGCTCAGTATTAATTATCAGGCGTTTACATCTGCGACGTTGACAGCAAATTATATTATAGCAATGAACCTGTCCATTACTTTTTGTGTAATAGTTATGCTTGGAACAATTTTGCTATTGGTTAATGGATGGAGAAATCGATTTTTTAATACTGTGTATGCAATTGTATTGTTATTGCTGGGCGCGGCTACTATTATTTTTTCTTTCTATTTAAATTAACTTTTTGACTTTATGAATCGGGGTTTTTGAGGCACAGGGAGTATTCTCTGTGCCCCTTTTTGTTTTGTGAATGGATTTAAATATTAATACAATCTTCATTATTTAACGGCTGACTGTGCAGTTTTTTTCCCGGGAATATTTATTTTCTGGCACAGGCCGATAATCTGCCCGGAAAGAAGAACAGTCAGCAGAGAATAACCGATGCGGTTTACAGGAATATAGCTGAGTGAGAGTCCCAGAACGATCAAGTCTGAAAGAAGGTAAACCCACTGTATTTTCAAATGGGTAAGATGGGAAATACTCATAGCCAGTGCATCGTCCCCTCCGGGGGCGCCTCCGATCCTGACGCAGAGCCCGGCGCCTATTCCCACGAAAAGAGCCCCGGCTGCTGCTGCAGCCAGAGGCATGTCAGCAAGCTGCGGCCATAGTGGGGGAAACTGCTCCCAAATCCGGTATGAAACAGAAAAGCTGGCAGAAGAAATCAGAGAATAGAGTATAAATTCCCTGCCCAGCAGGCGCCATCCCAGTCCATAGCAAATCAGGTTCATAATCAGTCCGGAGATGGCAGGGGATATATGCAGCCAGTGTTCCAGAAGCAGGGTCATTCCCAGTACGCCGCCTTCCGTAACGCCTGAAAAAGAGTGAACATGGTACAGCCCAAAGGCCAGAAAACAACTGCTGAGAGCAGCTATCAGACATGAGCTGCCTCTTACATTTGAAAACAAAATAACACGCTCCTTATTGGAATATAGTATGTATGGTATGGTTTATCTGAGATATGAAATGTTAAGCTACAGTCTCCGTCTGGTTTTTCTCCTCTTTGGAAAGCTCATCCTCCAGGTCTGATGACATTTCCTGATTCAGACAATTGCAGAATCTGGTTAAAGCTTCTGTGAATTCAGGAGAAAACTCCTGCAGTGTCCGGATGAAAGCCCGTTCCTCCTGCTCGTAAATTGTATTGAGGGTTTTTCTGGCATAATTTTGCCCTTCTTTTGTGAGTCGGATCTGCTTTTCTTTGGTGTGAGAACCGGAGACCAGAGTAACAAGTCCGTTTTGGATACATTCCTTTACAATAGTATTCAGAGTGGTTTTGGGAATCATCCATTCGCGGCTTATTTCTACCTGGGAATGTTCTCTGCCGTCATCCAGAGCGTAGAGGAAGGTCAGTGTGTTTTCCTTCATGCGCACTTTCTTTGCGGCTCTGGTATATATGCCATCCAGCACATTGGAAGCTATCATAATGCTTCTGATGGCAGTGCGGTGGTCATCCATTATATCATCCCCCTTTTTATAATACGAATTCGTACTTTGTGTTTTATTGTAGTACGAATTCGTATTAAAGTCAAGAGGCAAAAAATTTTTTGATTTTTATAAGATAATCATATATAATGTTTTATATGGAATACCCCGAATGATATTATAGATTAAGGGGGAAGTGAGCTGTATCTGAAAAGAAGCAGCCAGAAAATAAAGGGAGTGGGGAAAGGAAAATGTTGGATGCAAGTACGGCGGTGCCGTTGTATGTTCAGCTTCGGGAAGAACTGGAGGACAAAATCAGAAGCGGATCCTGCCAGCCGGGAGAGCGTCTGCAGCCCGAAGGCGAGATGGCAAAGACTTATGGCGTAAGTATTATTACTGTGAGAAAGGCTGTAAGCGAGCTGGTTGAAAAGGGCCTGGTAGAAAAAAAACAGGGGAAGGGGACCTTTGTATGCAAGCCCAAGTTTACGAAAGATATGAAGAACCTGCAGAGCTTTTCTGAGATGTGTGCTCATCTGGGAATGAAGCCGGGCGGTAAAATGCTGGAAAATAAACTGGTTGTGGCGGATGAAAAGATAAGGGATTTGCTGAATCTGGAAAAAGGCAGTCAGGTGGTTTATATATCCCGCCTCCGGTATGCGGACGGAGATCCTGTGGCAATAGAGAAAAATTATTTTCCTCTGAAATACGCTTTTCTTCTGGGGGAAAATTTTGATGATAATTCAATGTTTGATTTTCTGAGAGACAGGGCACAGATATCCGTTGCCATGTCTGAAAAATGGATTGGGCTGTGTCGGGTAACTGCCAGGGAGGCAGAGCTTTTAAAGCTGGCAAAGGGGACTGCTCAGCTGTTTATTAAAAGCGTTACCTACACGCAGGAGCATGAGCCCCTGTATGTGGGAAATCAGATTTTTAACGGAGAGATATGCTCCTTTTATGTGTGTGAATCAACGGATGTATAGATAAACGGGAGCGGACTTTGTTTTTAATATAAAGGTCTGTTCAGGATGCTTTTTTGGAGAGTGTTCTGAACAGACCTTTTTTATGCCCTGCCTCAGGTTCCGGCTGATTTTTCCGGAGGGAAACTGCTTTTTTTGTGTGTATGTGAATGGATTTCGGCAATTTTAAAAGAATGCAGAAAAACGGTTGACAAACAGGGTACTCTGGGATAATATTATATCATAACATTATATAATGATATATAATCAATATGAAGGAGATGCGGATATGAAGGTAATGGGGATTGGGGATAATGTGTGTGATAAATACATTCATCTGCAGACCATGTATCCGGGAGGCCAGGCTCTGAATTTTGCAGTCTATGCGAAAATGCTGGGAGCTGAAGCTTCTTATATGGGGGTTTTTGGCCGGGATGAGGTAGCGGATCATGTAATAAATACGCTGGATGAGCTGGGAGTGGAACATGAAAGATGCCGCCAGTACGAAGGGGAAAACGGCTATGCCAAAGTAACACTGGTGGATGGCGACAGAGTGTTTCTCGGGAGCAACAAAGGCGGAATTGCAAAGGAGAGGCCTCTGATTCTGACAGAGGAAGATCTGGATTATATTGAAACATTTTCTCATGTTCATACGAGTAACAACAGTCACTTTGATACGCAGCTTCCCAAACTGCATGAGCGCGGGATATCATTATCATATGACTTTTCGGGTCAGTGGACAGATGAAAACAGAGTAAACACAGTGGCACCGTATATTTGCTACGGATTTCTTTCCTGCGGAACGATACCGGCCGAAGAGGCACAGGAAATATGTAAAAAAATTTACAGTGCAGGGTGTCCTATGGTTATTGCAACCCGCGGCAGTCTTGGCTCCATGCTGTATGACGGAACAGCGTTTTTTGAGCAGAAGCCCAGACTGGTGGAGGCAGTAGATACGCTGGGAGCAGGGGATTCCTTTGCTACGGCATTTCTTGTTTCTTTTGTGGAAAGCCTTGAGAAAGAGCCGGATAAGATGAAGAACGACAGGGCCTTCTATGAAACGGAACTGAAAAAAGCCATGGAGAAAGGGGCGGAATTTGCTTCCCGTACCTGCATGGTCAGAGGAGCTTTTGGCCATGGGAAACATTTTGATGCAGAGGCAGAGACGGTTTAATGTGCAGCTATATCTGCTGCGCGCCGATTTAAATAGATTTAAATTAATCTCAGCAAATAACAGGAGGATGTAAAAATGACAATGACAGTAAAAGAAATTGTGGCGGAAATCAAGAAGAAAATGGATGAAAGAGGCGGATTAAAGCACGTATATTTTGTTGCGTGCGGCGGCTCAAAAGCTGCTATTTTTCCGGGACTTTATCTGCTTCAGAGCGAGGCAAAAACATTTTCTGCCACTACATATACAAGCAACGAGTTTGTGCATGCTACACCCAGGGAGCTGGATGAGCGCTGTGTAGCCATTGTATGCTCATTAAAAGCCACACCAGAAACAGTAGAGGCTGTAAAAACGGCTAATGCGGCCGGAGCTGTGACAATTGCCATGACAGGAAATATGCAGACAGGAATGGCAAAAGTGGGACAGTATGTTGTGACATATTCAAACGGAGACGATCAGGTCTACAGCGATTCCAACCAGGCAAATGCTCTGCGGATTGGTTTTGAACTTCTTAAACAGTTCGAAGACTATGAGAAGTATGACAAAGCGATGGAGGCTTATCAGTATATTGATGCAATTGTTGCAGAGGGCAAGGAAAAAGTACTGCCGGCAGCTAAAGAATGGGCTGAGAAGGAGAAGGATGAGCCGGTATTTTATGTGCTTGCTTCCGGACCTAATTACGGCGTTGCATACTCAATGTGCTGCTGCCACTTTATGGAGATGCAGTGGAAGCATGCGGTATGCCTGCATACAGGAGAATATTTCCACGGACCTTTTGAGACGACAGATAAAAAACTTCCCATGGTTCTTCTTATGAGTGAGGGAAGAACCCGTGCTCTGGATGAGAGATGTCTCAAATTCCTTAAGACCTATGCGGAAAATTATATTGTTATTGACTTTAAGGAACTGAATGGCGGAAGAATCGATCCGGACATTGCAGAGTTTTTCAATCCGGTTGTAATGATTCCGATCGAGCGCTATTACGTTTCCCAGATGGCTGAAGTAAGGGGCCACTCTATGGATGAAAGACGCTATATGTGGAAGGTTGAATATTAATTAATTTATGGCGGAGCAGTCTGAGTACTGATAGTGTGTATAAAAGAGGGCGTTCCCCTGATGGGAAAATGCCCTCTTTTTATCTGACGGATTTTCCCTGTCTGGCAGAAATCTTTAGCGATTTGCTGATGGATTTTTTGAGAAAAAAAGAAAATTATAAAAAAGGTTACAAAGCAGAAGTAAAAACGAAAAGAAAACTGTGAAAAATATAAAAAACACGTTGACAATATAATGATATATGATGTATTATAATGATACAGAATATATTAGACGTCAGAAAGCATAATTGTATTGCGGGATAAGGAGGAGGAAAATGAACGCAGATATTTTCAGCCATAGCGGCGAGGGGATCCGGTGTGTGTATAACAACAATAACTGGGTTGTGTGCATTAAGAACTGGAAGCCCAACAATGATATTGAAAACATTCAGTATCTGGAGGTTCATCATGCGACAGATGAGCAGTTTGTACTGCTGGAAGGTAAGGCTGTTCTGCTGGCAGCATCGCGGGAAAATGATGCTTTTCAGATTGATGTGATTGGGATGGAGCCAGGGCAGGTTTATAACATTCCGCAGGGAGTGTGGTTTAACACTATAACGCAGAAAGATACAAAGCTTGTTTACGTGCAGGACGCTGGAACGACAGAAAAAAACAGTGAATACTGCAATATGACGGAGGAGGAACTCCGACTGGTAAAAGAGAAAGCATTGGCTCTTCTTTCGTAGTTTTTTTTGATTGGTATTATAATGTATTATAACATTTTGTGTAAAATACAGAATTATGATCCGGTATGGGATTGTATATAAAGAAAGGGGAATGGAAAAATGGAGTACAATGCTTATTCAATGTTAATTGATTTTATGTGGGCAGGAATTTTTCTGTTTGTTGCCAAGGTTCTGAGAGAAAAAATAAAAATTCTGCAGAGTCTGTTTGTTCCGGTAAGCCTTCTGGCAGGTTTTATCGGACTGGCAATGGGACAGAATGGTTTTGGCATTATGCAGTTTTCAGATCAGTTCGGTTCTTATGCCGGCCTGCTGATTATTGCTGTGTTTGTATCTATCGGTCTCAGAGGATTTAATTTTTCTGCCGGCGGCTGGAAAACAAACTTTGATCGAATCGGCAGTTACTATTGTTTCCGGAATATCGGATGGGCATTTCAGTATGCGGTTCCCATTATTTTTGCAATGGTTGTGCTGAGAGTGTTTGCTCCTGATTTAAATCCGGCATTTGGAATGCTGATTCCTGCCGGTTTCCAGGGCGGACACGGAACGGCGGCGGCTCTTGGTGCAACGATGGATTCTCTGGGATGGGCAGACGGAACGGATCTTGCCATGACGTCAGCTACAGTGGGAATTCTGACAGGAATTTTCGGAGGAATCGCTCTCATTAAAATCGGAACTACAAAGAATTACACAAAGTTTGTAAAGGACTTCAGCCAGCTTCCCGATGATATGAGAACAGGTCTTATTGAATCAGGAAAACGTCCGGTACTGGGCGAGGAGACAGTTTCTCCCATGGCGATTGATCCTCTTGCATGGCATCTCTTGATCATCCTCATTCCGACAGGTATCGGTTATCTGCTTACGAATGCGATTCAGGCGGCTACAGGACTTGGTGTTCCCAGCTTTTCAGTTGGTTTCCTTGTTGCTATTGTATTTCATTTTCTTCTTAAAGGGCTGGGTGCTGATAAGTATGTGGACAACCGCATTGTATCCCGGATGGGAAGCTGTGCAACAGATTTCCTTGTATTCTTTGGTGTGGCATCCATTAAGATTCCGGTTGTTATCCAGTATGCAGTTCCGTTTGGTCTGCTGATGCTTTTTGGTATCATCTGGGTTGTTTTCCACTTTACGGTTATCGCTCCCCGTCTTCTCAAGCAGGAGTGGTTTGAGAGAGGAATTTATGTATACGGTTATTCCACGGGTGTAACAGCGATTGGTATGGCACTTCTCAGAATTGTGGATCCGGAGAATAAGAGCTGTACTCTGGATGACGCAGCAATTGTGACTCCTATTGAGTCAATCATTGAGATTTTTGCACTGGCGGCAGTTCCGGTTGCCTGCATCCAGGGAAGCTGGGTTGCAGCGGTTACGCCGATACTGATTTATCTGGCTGCGCTGTGTATTGTTCCCGTTATTTTCAAATGGTGGCACAAACATCCCCATGCAGTATGGGATGAGAGCCAGCTGTAAGGTTTGATACAAATCAGGAGGGTGTTTCAGGATGGAGATAATTCCGTCCTGAAGCACCCTTATCTGCGCGCAGACAACGGACTGTGCGCGGATGCCTGCATACGGATACGGCGACTGTCCGCGAAGGTAAGAAAATTGCAGAGCATGTTTCTCATCGTTTATGTGTGAACAAATGAAGGGTATACGGATTCAGAAGTGAAAATATCCGGTTTTACCGGGAAATATTTAAAAACTTTGTACAAAAAAAGAAAAAATAATAAATAATTTACCGTCATTGTGTTGAAAAAATGTCCGTGAAGGAATATACTGAAATTGTTTCAGGATCGACTGATTTCAGACAGGAGGTAAGGAATGATGAAAAAGATGATAGCGGTATTTCTCAGTGCTGCATTGGTTCTGGGAGCAGCATTCACGGCACAGGCTGCGGAAGATCCCGCTGCTGTTTTTGATCGGGTTAATGCAAAATGTCAGACGATGGATTCTATGGATTGTCATGCAGGAGTTCATATGGTTCTCATACCGGATGCAGCTCAGCCGGAGGCCAGGATAAATATGGATGTGGAGATGCAGATGAAAATGGATCGGATCTATTCCGGGAACATGCGGTATCTGGCGGATACGGCGGTGGCCGCGTTGGGGCAGACAGCTTATTCAGTGGTATTTTATGATGACGGATACTATTACATGGATACTGAAGGGATGAAGATTAAGTATCCTATGGATTTGGACACGATGATGGCACAGGCACAGAGCGCGATGGTAACATCGGATATGAATTCTTCTTATATGAAGGGGCTGACGCTTACAGAGGAGAATGGGGCAAGGATTCTGGCATACGAGGTGGATACAGGGGAGATGAATGCTTATATGCAGCAGATTCTCAGTACCTTTGCCGGTACGGGCGTGCCTGCGGCAGAAGGAATGCCGGAGATTAATATCCGGGAAGCAAAAGGTGCATATCTTCTTACAGATGATGATTACTATTCTTATGCCAACATGTATATGGTCTTTGATATGAATGTAATGGGAGAGAAGATGACAGCCATTGTTTTGATGGAGATTGATGTTAACGATCCGGGACAGCCGGTAGAAGTTGTTCTTCCCTCAAAAGAAGGCTATATGGATTTGGAGGAGTATTATTCCGGGCTTGCCGGGAATGCTGCATAGGCTCTGAAAAGAATGTAAATGGGCAGCCGGTATTCTGAAGCATCACGGCTCCCGTAACATAAATGAAAAACATCCCTGCTGCTTTCAGGTACATACAAAACCGGCAGGGATGTTTTTTATTTCTTTGTTTTTCAGAAGTGTCAGCTGTGCATTTCATCCTCAATCATGCGGTAGCCGATTCCAATCTCTGTAAAAATGTACTGCGGCTCGGCCGGGTTCTGTTCAAGCTTCCGGCGGATGTGTGCCATATTGACACGCAGAATGCTGTTGTCATCATCAGCATAGGGACCCCATATATTTGAAATAATGGAATCATATGTCATAACACGGCCTGAGTTTTGTGCGAGGAGAGAGATGATTTTAAACTCAATCTGGGTCAGGTGGACTTCCTGTCCTGCCAGAGTGACCAGATGCTTTTCAAAATCAATTGTAAGTTCTCTGGCATGGAACGGCCTCTTGTAAAGCGGGGAATCCGTATTCAGTCGATTGCTGTGGCGCAGTGCCGTGCGGATGCGGGCCAGCAGCTCTGATGTTCCGATAGGCTTTGTGAGATAGTCATCTGCACCCAGATCGAGTGCGCGCACTTTTTCCTGTTCCTGTGTGCGGGCGGAGATGACAATGATGGGAATGCTTGCCCATGTACGGACCTGACGGATGATTTCCATGCCGTCCATATCAGGAAGTCCGAGATCCAGAAGAATCAGATCCGGACACTGGGATGTTATCACGGGAAGCGCTTCCTGTCCGGTGTGGGCTGTGGTAACCCGGTAATCCTGGGCAGACAGAGAGGTTGAAATGAAATCACAGATGTTTTTTTCGTCTTCTATTAACAGAATGGAAAGCTTATGAGTCAATTTTTATATCCTCCTTTGGCAGACTGAAATAAAATTCTGCTCCGTGTGTGTGATTGATTGCTTTTATTTCTCCGCCGTGAGCGGAAATGATTGTTTTGCAGATGGAAAGTCCGATTCCCATTCCTTTCCTGCCGTCCGTTGCTGTGCTGGTAGTGGATGAGGAACCGTCAAAAATAGTGCTGAGTTTTTCCGGCGGGATTCCGATTCCGTAGTCTCTGACGCGGAATGTTACGAAGCTCTGTGAGACATCAACGGAACATTCTACAGGTTCACTGCTTTTGGAGTGAACAATGGCATTTTCCATGAGATTAATAAGTACCTGTTCGATAAGAACAGCGTCCATCGGAATCATGAGAAAATCGTCAGGAACCTTTACATTTATTTTGGCATCCGGCAGCCTTTTTTTCAGGCGGATTACCGCTTCGGAGATAACCTCCTCCACAGGCTCCGAGGACTTGTTGACTTTTGCTGTCACGTTGTTGATTCGGGTTACGGACAAAAGGTTTTCAACCATATTGAGAAGCCAGTTGGAGTCTTCAAGAATATGCCGAATCAGATCGCTTTTTTGGCTTTCTGTCAGGTTGGCTCCGTTTTCAAGGTAAACTGTGCTGGAACCGATAATGCTGGTAAGCGGAGTGCGCAGGTCATGAGAGATGGCCCTTAAAAGGTTCGCTCTCATTTTTTCTTTTTCTGCCTCCATCAGAATTTTTTCACGATCCGAGAGGATCTGTGCCTGTTTTTTCATGTTGCTTGTGATGGCACTTGTTATACTTGAAATTGTAAACATGGCCACAAAAGTAATGGGATATCCGGTCAGAGTAAAATTCAGTTTAAAAAACGGAAAGGTAAATAAAAAATTTACGCATGCGACTCCAAAGAAGGAGGCAAACAGGCCGTAGCCGTAGCCGGATGTAAAACGGGCCACCAGAAATACCGCGAGAATATAAACCAGTGAGATATTCGAGGTGGGGTTGTCCATAATGCAGAAGAAAAATGAGGCCAGAAGTGTGGCCACTGCCAGCAGACTCAGCGTTATAAGCCAGTTGTGCAGTCTGGTTGGCGGAGACTTTGGTGCCGAAAGCGGCGGTTTGTCGGGATGTGCTGCATTCAATAGTAAAAAACCTCCTGTTCAGCTGTATTTCATTTGGATAATAAAACAGCACAGAGCTGTTCTCTGACATTATACAATTTTTTTCGCCAAAAGAAAAACAGTAAATGCAGGAGAATCGGCGCAAATGCGTTAAAATGTTGATAAGATTATCGCACATTGATTTTTTGACTGGGGTGAGTTAAACTCCAGAAAGATAAACTGTACCGGCTTTCAGACTGTGAAAAGGCGGACAGGAGCTGTTGGAGGTAAAACAGATGAAAAAAATTGGACGTAATGATCCCTGCTGGTGCGGCTGCGGAAAAAAATATAAGCACTGTCATGAGGCTTTTGACCTGAAGCTTGCGGCAGCAGCGGATGCGGGGCATATAGTTCCGGATCACAGCATGATAAAAACTCCGGAGCAGATTCAGGGGATAAAGGAGAGCTGCAGAATCAATGTGGCAGTTCTGGATTATGTGAGTGAGCGCATAAAAGCGGGAATTACCACAGAGGATATCGACAGGTGGGTGTATGAGGAAACAACAAGACTGGGAGGTATTCCGGCTCCGCTTAATTATGACGGATTTCCCAAGAGTGTGTGTACATCCATAGATGATCAGGTCTGCCACGGAATTCCTTCGGATAAAGTGGTTTTAAAAGATGGCGACATCATTAATGTGGATGTCTCTACCATCTATCACGGGTATTTTTCGGATTCTTCCCGTATGTTCTGTATTGGCGAGGTAAGCGAGGAGAAAAGAAGACTGGTAAATGTTGTAAAAGAATGTGTGGAACTGGGGCTTAAAGAAGTGCGCCCGTGGGGATACCTGGGAGACATGGCTCAGGCGGTGCAGCAGCATGCAGAAAAAAACGGCTATTCGGTGGTGCGGGAGATTGGCGGCCATGGTGTCGGACTGGAATTTCATGAAGATCCCTGGGTGGGCTATATTGGAAAGAAAAATACGGGAATGCTGCTGGTTCCCGGTATGATATTCACAATAGAACCCATGGTAAATATGGGGGGCAGTGACATTTTTGTGAATGATGAGGATGGCTGGACTGTTTATACCAGTGATGGGAAGCCGTCTGCACAATGGGAGATCATGGTGCTGGTAACGGAAGACGGAAATGAGGTGCTGGCCTGGTAGGAAACTGTGTGTGACGGATACAGACTGCGGCCGGTGCGTATGAAATATGAGCACGCAAAAAGAGACCGGGATTAATAACCTGGTCTCTTTTTGTGCCTCTGAGGCGTTTGACCGGGTAAGAAAGGGGGAAAACAACCCGGTCTGAAATCTATATAAAGGTAAATTGTTGTTAGGCGAGCCCAACGACGGCTGCGCGCATTTCGTTGCCGTTGGTCTCTTTTGTTTTATGGTATTATCATAGCCGATAATTGTGTCCATAGTTTGTATAATATATAAAATAAATCTAAAGCACTATTACAGAATTGGGAAGAAATTCTTGAGATGGAAGACTTTTTCTGACAGAAGGTTGCGTCAGGGAAGGAAGGGGCGTATACTGGGAGACGATAAAAATTAAAAGCTGCATAATAAAGGAGACTGGAATATGGATTTCGAGAAATTATGTGAGGAGCGGTATTCGCTCCGTAAATTCAGTGAACGGCCGGTAGAGGAAGAAAAGCTCAGAAAAATTCTGGAGGCCGGGCGCAATGCTCCCACAGCCAAGAACCTGCAGCCGCATCGGATATTCGTGGCAAATAGCCCGGAGGCGCTGGAAAAGGTGGATGCCTGCACAACATGCCATTTTCATCCGCCGGTAGTTCTGATTGCTGCCTATGATGCGGATGCAGCATGGAAGAGAGAGGCGGACGGCAAAAATCATGGAGAGATTGATACGGCCCTGGCGGTATCGCAGATGATGCTTCAGGCAGCTGAGCTGGGGCTGGGAACTACATATATCGGAATGTTCAGCCCTGAGAGATTACTGGAAGCCTTTCCTCAGATGAAAGGACTGACGCCGATTGCGCTTCTTCCACTGGGCTATCCGAGAGAAGATGCACATCCTTCCCGTCTGCATAGAGAGCGTCGGCCTATGGAAGAATTTGTGACTTTTCTGTAGGTTATCAGAAGAGAAAAAGAAAACGGTTCCGTGTGAGAGAATATGATTGTTGTTTGGGCAGAGCTGTGTTCTGTGAAACAAGAATCAGACATTTCACACGGGACCGTTTTTGCGTGGGATTTTTTCGGGGAAAAAACGGGGAATGAACGAATTTTCTTGCCGATTAATTAATATGGCGGTATAATAGGGGAGGTGTTAAGTAATTGTTAAAAGATTCGGCACACTGCCGATTTTCTTTAGACAGGAGAACTTATGGAAAGCTTTATAATTGCAGTCAATGCGGTACTTCCTTTCTTGATTTACATTTCATTTGGATATGGCGTGCGGACGGCGGGATTAGTGGACGAAGCGTTTATGAACAAGCTGAACAAACTGATCTTTCAGGCTTTCTTCCCGATTCTTATGTTTAATAATCTCTATAAGATAGAGCATGGCATTTCTCTGAACCCTGCCCTGGTGGCAGTGGCAATTCTGAGTGTTCTCATTCTTCAGGCGGGTCTTCTGCTGGCAATTCCACGGCTTGTCCGGGAAAATTCAAAGCGGGGAGTTGTGATTCAGGCGATATACAGAAGTAATTTCGTTTTGTTTGGCATACCGCTGGCGACAAATCTGTTTGGGGGAGAGGGGGAACTTCTGGCCACTATGATGGTGGCAATTGTAATTCCCGTATATAATGTAACAGCAGTTGTAATTCTGGAAATGTTCAGAGGCGGTCGGATAAGTCCGGCAGCTCTTGTGAAAAATGTGTGTGCCAATCCGCTTATAAGGGGGGCACTGGTTGGATTTATTTTCTTTTTGCTGGGAATCCGTCTGCCGGCCTCTGTGGAGGAGCCGGTTTCGGAGTTCGCTGGTCTTACAACGCCGCTGGCACTTTTTGTCCTTGGGGGAACTCTTCATTTTTCTGCGATTCGCCATAATCTTAAATATATTGTCCCATCCATGGCATTTAAGCTGGCAGTTCTGCCGGCTGTTATTACAGTTATTGCGACGGCAGCAGGTTTTTCCAATGTGGAGAGATTTGTGCTGTTTGAAATGTATGCAACGCCCGTGGCCACAGCGTCATACTCCATGGCACAGAACATGGGCGGAGATGGGGAACTGGCGGGGCAGTTTGTTGTCCTGAGCACAGCAGCGTCAGTAATAACTATTTTTTTATGGGTGTATTTTTTTACATCCATTGGCTTTGTATAATATGCGAAAAAAAATTCACGATAATAATAAAATATAATCGCAATTAAGATGTGACTAAAATTTGGAAGAAAATGTAAAAATTGATAGACAGATTGAAGACTGACGGATATAATAGTGTACAAATGCGAATTGGAAGCTGTATTTCCTGTATTTTTGAATGGAAGCGGCAAGGGCGATTAATAATAAAGCCTGAGAAACGCTTTTCAGATATTTTAATGCACAATGTATTTTTGATCAGCTCAGAATGAGTCAGGGGAAAGGACGGTGGTAAAATGATCAAAGAAACGATCCAGGCCGTGGAGGATGCGGAGAAAAAAGCTTCAGATATGCTCACGGCTGCCTCGGAGGCCGGCCGCAGGCAGGTTGATGAGGCAAAGGCTGAGGCGGAGCAGCTGAAGGCCGAGGCAGCCAGAAAAGGAAAGGAAGCGGATGCCAGACTGGAGAGTGCATTGGCAGAAAAGGGGGAACAGTATTTACAGGAGGCGATGAAAAGCGTTCAGGCGGACATCGCTGTGATCCGCGATACAGCGGAGAAAAAGGCACCGCATATAATTGAGACAATTATTTCTGAGCTGGTGTGATACAAGGTTAGAATAGGAGGGATATGGATATGGCAGTATTACAGATGCAAAAAATATGTATCTGTGGGCTGAAGCGGGATCGCAAGGCGATTCTGGAGCTTCTGCAGGCTGCCGGCGTGATGGAGATCACTCAGGAGGCCTCTGAGGACGGAGTGTTCAGAAAAACGGATACTCTGGAATCACGGCAGATATTTGACAGAAATGCGGCAACAGCAGATCACGCGCTAGAGGTGCTGCAGGAATACGTTCCTGAAGAGAGCTCCCTCTTTTCCGGTCTGGCGGGAAAACCGCTGGCTGACGCAGAAAGATTCAGGAATGTGAAAGAAAATTCAGAGGCTGTGCTGGAGGATGCGAATCAGATACTGGCACTGCAGAAGCAGATTTCGGAGCTTCATGCCTCTGTGGTCAGGCTTCAGACGGAGGCTGAGGGACTTACGCCCTGGCTGCAGCTTGATATTCCGCTTAAATGCGGGGAGACGGGAAAGACATCTGTTCTTCTTGGAACGATAGGAGGAGAGATAAACAGAGAGCAGCTTTATGCGGCTGTGGCAGAACGTGCTCCCGGGCTGGAACGCATGGATCTGGAAGTAATCAGCTCAGGGCCGGATCAGACCTGCATTGCGGCAGTCTGCATAAAGGAAGATGCAGAACAGCTGGAAGAGGCGCTGAGAACGATGGGCTTTGCCAGACCTGCAAAAAGTATTGATGCCATTCCCGCGGACTATGTACGCGATTTGGAGAGACAGGCGGAAAAACTCCGGGAGGAAGCTGCAGCCACGGAAAACAGGCTCCGGGCACATGAAAACAGCCGGGAGAATCTCAGACTTCTGTCGGATTATTACCGGGTTCGGGCTCAGAAGTATGCGGTGCTCAGCGAACTGCTGCAGTCGGAGAAAACGTTTGTGATGACCGGCTTTGTTCCGGCAAGGGAGGTAAAGGGGCTTGAAGAAAAGCTCTCATCCCGGTTTGATGTATCTTTTGAGGTATCAGAGGTTCCTGAGGATGAGGAAGCACCGGTGCTTCTGTCTAACGGAAGTTTTTCTTCCGCGGCGGAGGGAATTACGGCATCATTCGGACTTCCGGCAAAGGGAGAGATCGATCCGACTGCCATTATGTCGGTCTGCTACGTATTTTTCTTCGGTCTTATGCTCTCTGATGCTGCGTATGGACTTATTATATTTTTAGCCTGCTTCTGGGCAATAAAGAAATTCCCGAGAATGGAGACAAACCTCAGAAAGTCTCTGAAGCTTTTTATGTACTGTGGTCTTTCCACTCTGTTCTGGGGAGTAATGTTCGGAGGATATTTCGGCGATGCGGTGGATATTGTCAGCCGTACATGGTTCGGACGTCAGATAACAATTCCGGCGCTGTGGTTTGTTCCGCTGAATAATCCCATGCGGCTGCTTATTTTCTCACTGCTGTTTGGTGTGATTCATCTGTTTCTGGGATTGGGAATCAAAGGTTACATGCTGCTTCGTGACGGAAAGATAATGGATTTTATATGCGATGTTGTGCTTTGGTATATGCTTCTTCTGGGGCTTATCCTGATGCTGATTCCGTCCAGTCTCTTTGCGCCGATGCTGCAGATGCAGGTAACTTTCCCGGCGGCGGTTAACGCAGCGGCAAAATGGGGAGCAATTATAGGTGCTGTGGGTATTGTGCTGATGTCGGCCCGGGATAAGAAAAACCCGGTTCTGCGCATTGCGCTGGGGGCCTATGATCTGTACGGCATATCCAGCTGGCTTTCGGATGCACTTTCCTACTCACGTCTGCTGGCGCTGGGCCTGGCTACGGGTGTTATCGCATCTGTAATCAACCAGATGGGCAGCATGATAGGAACCGGCATTATCGGAACGGTTCTCTTTATAGTGATTTTCTGTTTTGGCCATATGTTTAATCTGGCAATTAATCTGCTGGGCGCTTACGTTCACACATGCCGTCTGCAGTATGTAGAGTTTTTCGGTAAATTTTATGAGGGCGGAGGAAAAGCCTTCGAGCCGTTTGTGCGCAGTACAAAATACGTGGAAATTAAGGAGGATTAATGAGATGAGTGGTGTTGTTTTTGCATTATTAGGAGTTGCAGTGGCAGTCAGTCTTGCCGGAATGGGTTCTGCTATGGGTGTAGGTATTGCCGGTCAGGCAGCAGCAGGCGTTGTAACAGAGGATCCCAACAAATTTGCCAAGGTTCTTCTGCTTCAGCTTCTTCCCGGTACACAGGGTATTTACGGTCTTCTGGTGGGCTTTATTGCACTGTCCAAAATCGGTCTTCTGGGCGGTGGTGTCAACTGGGAAATGACAATGGCTGAGGGCCTTCTGTTTCTGGCAGCCTGCCTTCCCATTGGTCTTGTTGGTCTGCTTTCTGCAATTTACCAGGGCCAGACATCAGCTGCTTCCATTGGTATTGTAGCCAAGAAGCCTGAGCAGTTTGGTAAGGCTATGCTGTTCCCGGCAATGGTTGAGACCTACGCAATCCTTGCTCTTCTGGTTTCCATTCTGGCAATCAATGCGTTATAATACGGCGCAGACGCGGGAAAATAGAAACGGCTGCAGACGGGCAGCCGGAAATTCAGGTAGAGTTAAGGAGAGGGTTCAATGAATGGATTAGACAAAATTATCGCTCAGATCCTTGACGATGCGGAAAAGGAGAAGAAGGATATTCTTGATGCGGCTCAGAAAGAGTCAGAGGAGATCCTGAGCGGTGCTCGTGAGAGTGTTAAAAAGATGGAAGACGAGCAGACACTCAGGGAGAAGCAGAGAGAAAAGCTCTATATGGAGCAGCTCCATTCTTCGGCGGATCTAAAGAAACGGCAGGCGATTCTTGAGGCAAAGCAGGAAATCATCGCAGAGATCCTGGAAAAGGCGCAGGAGACTCTGCTCGGGAAGAGTGATGCGGATTATTTTGCGTGGATAGAGAAGGTTCTGGAGCGTTTTGTTCTGGATAAAAAAGGTGCCATATATTTTTCGGAGAGGGATCTGGCGCGCATGCCGAAGGGATATGAGGCGGTTATTGAGAGCGTAGCTTCGAAAAAAGGCGGAAGTCTGGTTCTTGTAAAGGAACCGAAAAATATAGACGGAGGTTTTATTCTCGTATACGGCGGCGTGGAAGAGAACTGTTCAGTAAGAGCACTGTTTTCTGCCCGCAGGGATGAGCTGTCCGATCGGGTGCATCAGATGCTTCTGTAAATTGTGTGGCCAAAAGGAGGACTTTAAAGGATGTCTGATAAGAAATATACGTATGCGGTCGCACGGATCCGCGCACTGGAGACAGGACTCTTTTCCTCTGCGATAATTGAGCAGCTGATGTCGGTTAAATCGTATGATGCAAGTCTGCGTTTTCTCACGGAACACGGCTGGGGAGATACGGATACGCCCCTGGAAGCCGAGGCGATCCTTGAGAAGGAACGGCAGCGGACCTGGAGTACGGTAAGGGAGCTTCTTAAGGGAGATGAAGAGATTCTGTCAGTGCTTTCCTATACGGATTTGTATCATAATCTGAAGGCGGCGATAAAGGAGTCTGTTTCTTCCGGCAATCATGGCAATGTGTATTATGAGGACTGTTCCATTGGCGGAAAAGAAATGGCACGTATTGTGGCTGAACGCGACTGGCAGTCTTTGCCGGCACATATGCGTGACGCCGCGAAGGAGGCGTGCGAGACATTTCTGCACACCGGCGACGGACAGCTCTGCGATATTATTGTGGATCGTGCGGCTCTGGATGCTCTTTATGAGACGGGAAAAACGGCGCGGGATTCCATTATCCGTGATTATGCGGAGTCGACGGTAGCGGTAGCGGATATAAAAATTGCGGTTCGTTCCCGAAAGACGGGAAAGAGCCTGGAGTTTATGCGGAGGGCGATGGCACCATGCCGGAGTCTCAGCACAGAACGTCTTGCGGCTGCTGCATTAAGCAGTGTGGATGCCATATGCGATTATCTGGAGGGAACGGCTTATGCGGGAGGCGCACAGGCCCTTAAAGAATCGGCTTCAGCTTTTGAGCGGTGGTGCGACAACCAGCTGATCGAGACGATCCGCCCCCAGAAATATAATTCGTTTTCGGCGGGACCCCTGGTAGCTTACCTGCTGGCAAGGGAAAATGAAATTAAGACGGTTCGGATTATTCTTACGGCAAAGCTCAATGGCCTTGCAGAGGAACAGATTCGGGAAAGGGTAAGGGAGATGTATGTATAAGATTGCAGTGATCGGCGACTACGACAGCATTTACGGGTTTTCGGCACTGGGACTTGATACATTTCCGGTGTCCGGACTGGAGGAGACAGAAAAAAAGTTTGTAGAGCTGGCTTCCGGCGATTATGCGGTTATCTATATTACAGAGGCTGCTGCTTCCGGAATCAGTCAGGTTATTGAGCGTTACAGGGAGAGACTTCTCCCGTCTGTAATCCTGATTCCCGGTGTGTCCGGGAACACAGGAGACGGGGTTGCCGGCGTAAAGAAATCGGTAGAGCAGGCGGTTGGCTCGGATATTCTGTTCGGCAATCAGTGAGTAAGATAGAAAGGCAGGTGTAACCTTCCAATGAGCAAAGGTGTGATAAAAAAGGTCGCGGGACCGCTGGTTATTGCCAGTGGAATGCGCGATGCCAACATGTATGATGTTGTCCGTGTAAGCGAGCAGCGTCTGATTGGCGAGATTATTGAGATGCACGGAGATGAGGCCTCCGTTCAGGTATATGAGGAGACGTCCGGTCTGGGACCGGGGGAGCCGGTAGAATCTATGAATGTTCCTCTGTCAGTGGAACTGGGGCCGGGACTTCTGACCAGTATTTATGATGGTATTCAGAGACCGCTGGACGATATTATGAAGGCAACCGGCAGCAACAATCTGAAGCGGGGAGTTGAGGTTCCATCGCTTAAGCGGGATCGGAAATGGGAGTTTGTTCCCGCTGTTAAGGCCGGAGATGCGGTTGAAGCCGGGGATATTATCGGAACGGTTCAGGAGACTGTTCTCATTGTGCATAAAATAATGGTTCCCTACGGTGTAAAGGGAACAATTAAAGAGATACGCGCAGGCGAATTTACTGTGGAGGAAGTTGTAGCTGTTGTGGCCACACAGGATGGCGACAGGGAGCTTACCCTGATGCAGAAATGGCCGGTGCGTCGCGGACGTCCCTATCAGACAAAGCTGCCGCCGGTTAAACCGCTTATCACGGGACAGCGTGTAGTCGATGCATTTTTCCCCATCGCCAAGGGCGGTGTGGCTGCTGTTCCGGGACCTTTCGGAAGCGGCAAGACGGTTATTCAGCATCAGCTCGCAAAATGGGCGGAGGCTGATATCGTGGTATATATCGGCTGTGGAGAGCGCGGGAATGAGATGACGGATGTTCTGAATGAGTTCCCGGAGCTTAAGGATCCCAAGACAGGGCATTCTCTGATGGAGAGAACCGTACTGATTGCCAATACATCGGATATGCCGGTTGCGGCCCGTGAGGCATCTATTTATACGGGAATTACAATTGCGGAGTATTTCCGTGATATGGGCTATTCGGTAGCTCTGATGGCGGATTCCACATCCCGTTGGGCGGAGGCGCTGCGAGAGATGTCGGGACGTCTGGAGGAGATGCCCGGCGAGGAGGGATACCCGGCTTATCTGGGAAGCCGTCTGGCTCAGTTCTATGAGCGGGCCGGTCATGTAATCTGTCTTGGAAAAGACGGACGTGAGGGTGCGCTGTCTGCGATTGGAGCCGTATCGCCGCCTGGAGGAGATATCTCCGAGCCTGTATCTCAGGCAACACTGCGAATTGTAAAGGTATTCTGGGGCCTTGATTCTGCTTTGGCTTACAAGCGTCATTTCCCGGCCATTAACTGGCTTACCAGTTATTCCCTGTATGTGGACAGTATGGGAAAATGGTTTGATGAAAATGTTTCCGATGAGTGGATGAAATGCCGTCAGGCGCTTATGAGTATGCTTCAGGAGGAAGCTGAGCTGGATGAAATTGTAAAGATGGTTGGTATGGATGCGCTGTCGCCCATCGACCGTCTGAAGATGGAGGCGGCCCGTTCCATCCGTGAGGACTTCCTGCATCAGAATTCCTTCCACGAAGTGGATACCTACACGCCTCTGCGCAAGCAGTTCCTTATGATGAAGCTGGTACTTGCTTTCTATGAGGAATCGAAAAAGGCACTGGAGAACGGAGCATCCATACAGGATCTCGTAAAACTGCCCGTGCGTGAGCGCATAGGACGTTATAAATACACATTAAATGATGATATTGAAAAAGAATATCAGGCGACCCTTGACCAGCTGGCGAAGGAGATTGCCGATGCATCGGGAAAGGGGGGCTTCTAAATGCCTAAGGAATACAGAACCATACAGGAAGTTGCCGGCCCTCTGATGCTGGTACAGGGCGTTGAAAATGTAACGTATGATGAACTGGGAGAGATAGAGCTGGCAAGCGGCGAGACGAGACGGTGCCGCGTTCTGGAGATCGACGGCGGCAATGCTCTGGTACAGCTTTTTGAGAATTCTACCGGTATCAATCTTTCCAACAGCAAGGTGCGTTTCCTGGGAAGAACGATGGAGCTGGGTGTTTCCGAAGATATGCTCGGGCGCGTGTTTGATGGTCTTGGAAATCCCATTGACGGAGGTCCGGAGATTCTGCCGGAGGAGAGAAGGGATATCAATGGTCTTCCCATGAACCCGGCGGCGAGAAGTTACCCGGAGGAGTTTATTCAGACAGGAGTTTCTGCAATCGACGGACTGAACACCCTTGTCCGCGGCCAGAAGCTGCCGATTTTCTCGGCATCCGGTCTTCCCCACGCTAACCTGGCGGCTCAGATAGCGAGACAGGCCAAGGTACTGGGAGCTGACGAGTCTTTCGCCGTTGTATTTGCGGCTATGGGAATTACTTTTGAGGAGGCTCATTTCTTCACAGAGAGTTTTAAGGAAACGGGTGCAATTGACAGAACGGTTCTTTTTATCAATCTGGCAAATGACCCGGCTGTTGAGCGTATTGCCACACCGAAGATGGCGCTGACAGCTGCAGAGTACCTGGCTTTTGAAAAAGGAATGCATGTTCTTGTAATTCTGACGGATATTACAAACTATGCAGATGCGCTCCGTGAGGTTTCGGCGGCCCGTAAAGAGGTTCCGGGACGCCGTGGTTATCCGGGCTACATGTATACGGATCTGGCTTCTATTTATGAGAGAGCCGGACGTCAGAAGGGAAAGGCCGGTTCCATTACGATGATACCGATTCTGACCATGCCTGAGGATGATAAGACCCATCCTATTCCTGACCTTACAGGTTATATCACGGAAGGGCAGATTATCTTAAGCCGTGAGCTCTACCGGAAAGGAATCATGCCGCCGATAGATGTTCTGCCATCCCTTTCAAGACTTAAGGATAAAGGTATCGGCGAGGGCAAGACGAGAGCTGACCATTCCAACACTCTGAATCAGCTTTTTGCCGCGTATGCCCGCGGTAAAGAGGCCAAGGAGCTCATGGTAATTCTGGGCGAGGCGGCTCTGTCGGATGTGGATCTGATTTATGCGAAATTTGCAGATGCTTTCGAGAAAGAGTATGTTTCCCAGGGGTATGAAACGGACAGGAGTATTGAAGAGACACTGCGGATCGGCTGGAGGCTTCTGTCGATTCTTCCGAGAAGCGAGCTGAAACGTATTGATGAGAAATATCTGGATCTCTATTACGGAAAGGAATAGCCGGATGGCTTTAACGTTTCCGCAAAAAAAGGGCGGCAGCTCTTTTCGCGGTCCCGGCTTCCGTCCGGCTGCGGGAAGATATGCCGTCCGGCAGAGAGAATCAGAAAAGAGGTGATACGTTATGGCATCGACACAGATTAATCCCACCCGTATGGAGCTTACAAGGCTTAAGAAAAAACTGGCGACAGCTACGAGAGGTCATAAACTTCTGAAGGATAAGCGTGATGAGCTGATGCGTCAGTTTCTGGATCTGGCAAGAGAGAACATGGCACTTCGTCTGAAGGTTGAGGCAGGAATAAAAAGTGCAAATGTGAACTTTGTTATTGCCAGAGCCGGTATGTCGGAACAGGCTCTCAATACGGCGCTGGCGGCTCCCAAGCAGGCTGTTTATCTGGAGGCAGATAAAAAGAACGTGATGAGTGTTGACATTCCGGTTTTTTCCTATAAAACAAGAACAGCAGATGAAAACGACATCTATTCTTATGGATTTGCCTTTACTTCCAGTGATCTGGACGGGGCTGTCAAGTCACTGGCGGATATTCTGCCGGATATGCTGAAGCTGTCAGAGACAGAGAAGGCGTGTCAGCTGATGGCTTCTGAGATAGAAAAAACACGTCGTCGTGTAAACGCTCTGGAGCATGTGATTATTCCGGAGACGCAGCGGAATATCAAATATATTACAATGAAGCTGGATGAGAATGAGAGAAGTACCCAGATCCGGCTGATGAAGGTAAAAGATATGATGCTTGAAGAGGCACATCATTATAAAGAAAAACAGACAGTGCGCGCACAGGATGCGGCGGCTGCATTGTAAAAATATAAGAAAGTGACGTGCGGTAAAGCTGTCCGGAGGATGCCATGGTATCCTCCGGGCATTTTTTATGGAAATCTATGGTGTGGGAGCAGAGCCGACAGAAAAAGGTAAAGTGACAGAAAAAAGTAAAGAAATATTTTTACTGTTCTGGTAAAATATTTTTATTATGGCAGCAGGGAGGAAATAATGAGTGTAAAAATGATATTAAAACGGGCGGCAGCGACTCTGATGGTACTTATGTGTGTGATGGTTCCGGCGGGGAATATTCTGGCGGGCCCGGCATCGGAAATCAGCAGTGCCCCGGCCGGAGAAATGCGCGGAGTGTGGATTTCCTATCTGGACTGGAACAGCTGGCCCAAAGATTATGACGGTTTCCGGCGTTCAGTGGACGCAACCATGGATCTGTGCAGGGAAAAAGGACTGAATACAGTTTTTCTTCATGTCCGTCCTGATGGCGATGCCATGTATCCGTCCGGATATTTTCCATGGTCCAAATTTGCGTCCGGCGTTCAGGGAAAGAATCCGGGCTATGATCCGCTGGCATATGCGGTTGAGTCGGCACATCAGAGGGGACTTAAAATTCATGCGTGGATCAATCCTTTCCGGATAACCGGCTATTTAAACAGATACGAGGAACTGAGCGGCTCAAATCCGGCTGTAAAGTGGAAAAATGATGGGGATCCGGCTAATGACAGATGGGTACTCGAGCATCAGGGGGAATATTACTATAATCCGGCGGTGCCTCAGGTGCGTCAGCTCATTATTGACGGGGCCAGAGAGATTGCAGAAAAATATGATGTGGACGGGATACATTTTGATGATTATTTTTATCCCACTGTCAATGACAGCGATGCGTCACTGTGGTTTGATTACCCGGAATATGTGTCTTCCGGCGCTTCTCTCTCAGCAGCGGACTGGAGAAGAGATAATGTCAATCAGCTGATTCGCGGTGTGTACAGTGCGGTAAAATCGATAAAGCCGCAGATCGTATTCGGAATCAGCCCGGAAGGATATCTGGGAAATCTGCGATCTGACAGACGTCTGTTTGCCGATATTGATACATGGATGACTCAGCCGGGATATGTGGATTATATCATGCCGCAGGTTTACTGGGGATTTGAGGCAAAGCAGAACGGACAGACAGCGCCATATGCGTTTGAAAACTGTCTGAATGAGTGGATCTGTCTTAAGAAAAAAGGAAATGTTTCCCTTTATCTGGGACTCGCTCTTTATAAAACAGGAACAAATACGGCTGACGGGAACGAAGTTCCGGAGTGGCTGCGAAGAAATGATATTATGAGCCGTCAGGTGCAGGCCGGACGTGACAGCGGCCAGGTAAGCGGGTATTGTTTTTACGAACTGTCATCACTGACACGGGAGTCTGCGGCGGAAGAAGTGGCAAAAGTTACGGAGATGTTCCGATGAGATTTACAGCAGCTGTGCAGGAGATATACATGCCGGTATTGTTTTTGCGAATTGCACAAAAAAATGGTGTGTGCTATACTGTATTTTGAAAAACGGGGTTCTGTACGGGCAGAATATCCGGTAATGTACAAGGAGAGGGAAAATGAAAAAGACTGCACTTGTAATTATGGCAGCCGGGATTGGCAGTCGTTTTGGAGGGGGAATCAAGCAGCTGGAGCCGGTAGGACCCGGAGGCGAGATTATTATGGACTACTCCATTCATGACGCAATGGAGGCTGGATTTGACAGGATTATTTTTGTGATTCGCCATGATCTGGAAAAGGATTTCAAAGAGATTATAGGAAATCGTATCGAAAAAATTGCGCCTGTATCTTATGCATTTCAGGAACTTACAGATATTCCGCAGGGATTTCGCGTTCCGGAAGGGAGAAAAAAACCGTGGGGTACCGGGCAGGCGATTCTGAGTATCAGAAATCTTGTTAAGGAACCGTTTCTTGTAATTAATGCAGATGATTATTATGGAAAAGAAGCTTTTGCAAAAATTCATGATTATATGGTAAACACCATGGATGAGAATGCACCTGTTTATGATATCTGCATGGGAGGTTTTATTCTGGCTAATACGCTGAGTGAGAACGGGGGCGTAACAAGAGGCGTATGTGAGGTGGGGGAGAATGGAATCCTTAAACGGGTAACCGAGACCTACAATATTTTCAGGCAGGAGGGCGGCTTAAGTGCTACAGATAAAGCCGGAAATCCTGTGGTGGTTAAGGAAGAACAATACGTTTCGATGAATATGTGGGGGCTTACGCCAGCTTTTCTGAGTGAACTGGAGCGGGGATTTCCGCAGTTCCTTTCGACGCTTCCGGAAGATGACATATCATCGGAATATCTGCTTCCCACGATTATTGATCAGATGATTCGGGAAAACAGAGCATGCGTTCACGTTCTGGAAACGAAAGATCGGTGGTTTGGTGTCACGTATCGTGAAGATAAGAAGAGTGTGACGGAGGCTATCGGAGAACTGATCCGACAGGGAGTATACCCCTCCCGACTGTTCTGAGCGTGCATTGTCTGATAATTGTCTGAGAATTAAGATTATGAAACTTTAAATATAATCCTGCATATGATACCATATAGCCTTTTGCCGTAAGGGAGGAATGGGATTCAGATGCAGGATTTTTTGTATGACGGAATGGGGGGGCAGAAAGTATCAGCAGCAAAGCCATATCAGATTTTTGGGCGTGAACGGAGCGGAAATTCCGATAAGAGTCTGGGTAAAATGCGTGATTATGAATATTTTAAGAGTTTGTATCCGGCAGGGATAAAAGGAATCCAGAGATATGCAGAAGAAGTCTGTGATGAAATGGAATATGAGGGAAGTCCTATTTTTGATGAATATCCGGATCGCGTTATAGTAGACAGAATGATTAGAAAGGCTGCTGCGCGAATGCCGGCGGAGGAGATGGCTTCCTCGGAAATGATGAAAACAGCTGCTGTTTCTGAACGGGAGTCACGGGAAATGGAGACTGTATCCGGGCATGAAATGGTGTCTGATATGTCAGCGGGGGAATTTTCCGGGGCTGTGCGTCCGGCGTATGGTCCGATGTATGGAGACAGTTTTTTTTCGGGATATACGGCATGGGAACCGGAGGAAACAGGCATGATGAAGATACAGGAGCGTTGTCCCTGGAAAGAGCCGGGGCGCCGTCCTGTACCGCCGCCAATGCCGCCGAATCGCCCTGTACCGCCGCCAATGCCGCCGAATCGCCCCGCACCGCCACAGGGCATTGCGTTTCCTTTTCCGGAATTGGATGATGGTATATCTGTTCAGGATATGCTTGCGGTGCTGCTTATGAATGAAATACGTGAAAGACGGTGCCGGAACGGGCGCTGCGGATAATTCTGTGACTTTGGGACAGTATGGCAGAACAGCGCCGTACTGTCCTGTTTATATTTCAGCCGGATTTCTGTTTGGGATGCGGATGAGGGAATGGCTGGAATTTGCGGTCATCTTGTGTTATACTGAAAAAAATCTTGTGTTTGGTTATATTGACAATGGCGATAAACAGGAAAGGCATATGGGAAAATTAGTAAAGAAAATAATTATATTAGTTGTTATATTTGTTCTGGCTCTGGCCGGGTATTTTATCTGGTCTTTTTTTGGACGCAGCAGTGATAAGGCTCTTTACACTTCGATTGAGGATGCAGATTTGCCGGTTGCTTATGTGGAAATATGCGGACACCGAATGAATGCGCTGTATGGATTTACTCAGGACATGCCTCAGGCAGCGGGAAGAGGAGATCTGGCTGTTCTTCCGGAGGACAGGAGCCTCAGCGTGATATTTGATGAAGTAAACAGTACTGTAAAAGGGATTCAGTATGAGGTCAGAAGTCTGGATGGAGAGAGACTGGTGGAGCGAACTGCCCTGGAAGAATGGAGTCAGGAGGACAGGGAGGTCCGGGCCCGGCTGAATATCCAGAATCTTATTACGGAAGATGAGGAGTATCGGCTGACGCTGGCAATTGCAACGGAGGAACACCCTGCTGTCTATTATTACACCAGAATTGTATGGCCGGTGGAAAGCCACGCCCAGGAGATGATAGATCTGGCGCTTTCTTTTTCAGAAAAAACTTTTGATTACAGTGCAGCCAGAGATTTGACAACCTACCTTGAGACGGATCCCAATGCTGACAACAGTTCCCTGGGGCGCGTCACTCTGAAAAATGATTTTAATCAGCTGACATGGCGTCAGATGAATGTGGAGCGGATTGGGGACGTTTACATTCATCTGAGAGAACTTCAGGGTATAATGGGGTGTGTGGAGTTAGAGTACCTGGCAAAAGAGACGAAAGAGGATGGTTCTGAGATATTTTATGATGTGACGGAAAGCTTTACCATGAAATGGGGTTCACAGCGTATCTATATGATGAATTATGACAGGCGGGCCAACCAGATTTTTGACGGAGACGACAGGCTGTATTCCGGCGAACGTATTCTGCTCGGGATATCAGATGCGGAAGAACTTCAGGCGGTAAGTGATGCGTCGGGACGGTATTATGCTTTTGTGGCGAACCGGGTTCTGTGGTGTTATGACAGCCAGGAAAAAGAAAGTACAAAAGTATTCGCCTTTAGGAACAGTGAGGATGATTTCAGGGTTAATGGCAACAGCTACAGTGTCAGAATACTGTCTGTCAGCGGAGATGGCGCAGTTGATTTTCTTGTCTGCGGATATATGAGCAGGGGGAATCATGAAGGAACAACGGGAATGGCGCTGTATCGTTATGAAAGTGCACAGAATACTCTGACGGAGCGTCTTTATCTTCCGGCTGGTACGGATTATGGAAGTCTGAGGCAGGATCTTTCCCGTCTGTGTTATCTTAACAGCAGTCAGACACTGTATCTTATGATGGATCACGCTGTGTACGGGGTAGATCTGACCGGGAAGGAATATGTTCTGGTAGCGGATGGACTGACAGAGAAGAACTTTGCGGTCAGTACAGATGGTTCCAGGATTGCCTGGCAGGAGGGAGAAGATCTGTATGGCTGTAAAAAGCTGAATGTAATGGATCTGAAAACAGGAAAAAAAGATGAGATAATTCCTCCTGACGGGGCAGTCGTACGGCTGATTGGTTTTGTGGGAAGCGATCTGGTTTATGGTTTATCTCATGATGGAGAGCAGCTTCTGACAGACGGGCGCGTGACCGGGGCTCTGATGTATGCCGTTGAGATTGTAGGAAGTGATATGGAGACAGAAACCCGGTATGAGAAGCAGGATATTTATATGACGGAAGTCGGCATACAGGACAGCCGTGTCCATCTGGAGCGCGTGCGCCGGACAGCGACAGGATATGAGCCGGTGGATGAGGATACGCTGGTATGCAATGAGGAGGTAGCGTGTGATCCTTTAAGTGGGACAGGCTATATGACTACTCAGGAAAAAGGACGTCAGTTTTTCGTACAGCTTGCCAGCGGTCTGCAGGCAGGAAATGCCCGCCTGCAGGTGCCGAAAAGTGCTGTGGCTGAAGAAAATAATGTGATTGCTCTTTCAGAGAGCAAAGAGCCGGAGACAAGGATGTACTATGCTTATTGCGGAGGCCGTATGGAAGGCACATTCGCAGATTTTTCAAGCGCAGTAGAAGCTGCGTATGACGGCATGGGCGTGGTAACGGACAAGACTGGCCGCGTGTTCTGGAACCGGGTAAACAGAAGCGATACAAAGACAATCCGCGAGGTTCAGAACGAAGTAATTCTGGTACAGAAGTATCTGGAGGAGCTGGCTGAGGGGAAGGAGACATCCTCAGATGGAACAGAACTGATTGATGCCAGAGGGCTGTCTCTTGGACAGGTACTTTATTTTATCTACCGGGGAAAACCGGTTGTTGCCTATCTGGGAAATGGCAGTTATATGTTGATTTACGGGTATGATACGTATAATATATCCTGTTACTGGTATCCGGGGACGGAATATGCCTATACGGATAAGATGGGTCTGAATGATGCTGCCGCTTTCTTTGAGCAGAATGGGAACAACGATTTTATCTGTTTTCTTCCGGCTTCATCAGGCTGAGGCATTTTATGAAACCTTTACAAATTCTGGGGATATGGTATAATAGGAGCACTTGGCAGGAAGTAATCCGGCCGGAGATGATACAGAAAAAATATTTTTCGCAGATAAAGGCGTGCCGTGTTGGGGATGGCACGCAGTTTCCGGATATTTATAAATTTTTAGCAATTTGAGGTGCGGGATGGAACAGTATATTATGAAGGGCGGCAATCCGCTGGTAGGAGAAGTGACGATCAGCGGGGCCAAAAACGCTGCACTGGGCATTCTGGCTGCGTCGATTTTGACGGACGAGGATGTTTTGATAGAGAATCTCCCGGATGTGCGGGATATCAATGTACTTTTAGAGGCGCTGGCGGAGATAGGAGCTTTGGTGGATCGTGTGGATCGCCATACAGTTCGCATTAATGCAAAGGGAATCCATGCAGTTCGTGTGGATGACGAATATATACGGAAAATCCGGGCTTCCTATTATTTTATAGGGGCGCTTTTGGGCAGGTATAAAAGTGCGGAGGTTCCGCTTCCCGGAGGCTGTAATATCGGGAGCCGCCCAATCGATCAGCATCTGAAAGGATTCCGTGCACTCGGCGCGAAGGTGGAGGTTGAAAACGGTGCGGTTGTGGCCCATGCCATTGATCTGGTGGGAAGTCATATCTATCTCGATATGGTTTCCGTTGGAGCAACGATCAATATTATGATGGCTGCAACACTTGCAGAGGGAGAAACTATTATAGAAAACCCGGCAAAGGAGCCCCATGTGGTGGATGTTGCCAACTTCCTTAACAGCATGGGAGCCAGCGTAAAAGGAGCCGGTACGGATGTGATACGAATCCGTGGAGTAAAGCAGCTGCACGGAACAGAGTATTCGATTATACCCGATCAGATTGAAGCCGGTACGTTTATGTGCGCGGCGGCCATAACCCGCGGTGATATTATGGTCCAGAATGTTATTCCCAAGCATCTGGAAGCTATCAGTGCAAAGCTTATTGAGATGGGATGCGAGGTAACAGAATTTGATGAGGCTGTGCGTGTGGTAGGCAGGCCTAAGCATGTACACACGGATATCAAGACGCTTCCGTATCCGGGATTTCCGACGGATATGCAGCCGCAGATTACTGTAACGCTGGCTCTGGCGGAAGGCACAAGTGTGGTAACTGAGAGCATTTTTGAAAACCGTTTTAAGTATGTGGATGAACTGGCGCGTATGGGCGGCCGGATTAAGGTAGAGGGAAATTCTGCTATCATTACAGGGGTAAGAAAGCTGACGGGAGCCCAGGTCAACGCTCCGGATTTGAGAGCGGGTGCGGCTCTGGTTATTGCAGGGCTTGCGGCTGAAGGATATACGGTTGTGGATGAGATTGGCTACATTCAGCGCGGCTATGAAAATTTTGAAAAGAAGCTTCAGGGTCTTGGAGCAATGATTGAAAAAGTGGATTCGGAGAAAGAGGCTCAGAAGTTCAGACTCAAAGTCGGCTGACAGGAAGATGTGAGATTGAGATTATGAAAGAAAGACAGAGCAGCGAATTCAGAGATGTATGGCAGGAGCTTATCCGTTTTTTCAATGCAAACAGGTCTGTTTTCTGGATTTCTGTATTTGCTGCAGTGTTTAGCTGCGGACAGATGCTTGCAGATTTCCGGATAGGAGTGGATTCGGAGGCTAATATGAATTCTCCGGATTATATTATGGAAAGCTGGTACACGGTAAACCGTTTCAGTCTGGTGTGGCTGAAAAGTCTGTTTGGGATGCGGGAATTCAACCCTTTTGCGGAAAATTTCTTTATGCTGACAGGTTTGGTACTGTGTGGAATCATGGGCTCGTTTCTGTTTTATGAGTGTGCCGGCTGCTCACAGCGCATCAGGGGATTCTGCCGCATTTTTCCGCTTCTGTTTTTATCCCATCCCTGTCTGGTGCAGCAGTTTGCTTTTACTCTGCAGGCAGCGGAGGTGGCTATATGTATGCTGACTGTGCTCATATCTGTTTTTTGTGTGATGCGGTGGGCGTTTGGGGACAGAAAAGGCTGGCTTTTGGCTGGCTTTGTTTTTATGGTCTTTGGTTTCGGCGGATATCAGGCGCTGGTACCTTTTTATATGGCGGCTGCCCTGGCAGGATATATAATTTATTATCAGTTTCATGACGGGATGGAACGTTTTTATTATCTGCGTGCGGCACTGCGTCATGCGGTGGCTTTTGTGTTCGGATATGTGCTGTATGTTCTGGCAGGCAAGGCAGTAACATTATGGCAGTTTGGACCTGACTTTCAGGTGGGATATCTGGAGGAACAGATTGCCTGGAAGACAAGACCGGTGTGGGAGTGCATCGGTATGATAAAAAGCTATATAAAAGAAGTAGCGCTGGGGAGTGGTCCTTATTATGGCCCCGTATTTCTGATCGGTTCACTGATTGTGCTGCTGTATCTGCTGTGGGGCTGGTTTTCCGGGAAGCGCAGGGAATATGTTCTGTGTATGGCTGCTGCTGCGGCTCTCGTACTCTCGCCGTTTTATCTCTGTTTTTATCAGGGCAGCGGTATTCTGATGCGTTCTCAGCTGTGTCTGCCGTTTGTGTCGGCATTTGTGGGATCAGCTGTACTTCTGGTATTTCAGCAGCCGGCTGAAGACAGAGTGATGCCGCTCAGGATGGGCCTTGTAAGAGCGGGAAGTGCGGCAGCTGTGTTTTTTCTCGTGCTTGCCGGCATTCGTCAGGGAAGTATATCTTCAAGGGCAGCTTTTATTGCTCAGCTGACGTATGAAAATGACAGGGAGGTTGCGAGCCAGATTGTCAGCCAGATGCACAGCATGGGAGCTTCCGATGCCGGAATGCACATTGCGATGGTGGGATGCCTTGATTCTTTTCAGAGCGATGAGGAGCTTCGCCGTGAAATAATAGGCTATTCCATATTCGAGTGGGATTTTCTGGGGCCGGTGGGAGTGACCCGGAGAGGAATTGGCTTTATGCAGGCACACGGATATCCCTATGAGGCGGCCACTGAAGAAGAGTACGCTGCGGCACTGGAAACAAGTAAGGACATGCCGTCATGGCCGTCGGATGGCGCTGTGAGATTTTCTGACGGTGTTGTAATAGTAAAGTTTTCTGAGTGAGTTGCTGAAAGAGGATGCGGATTTCACTGAAGTGCGGGACCGAACGGTCAGGCCGCGGTTTGGATGTGTTCCCCGGAAAATTTGAAACTCTTGACATCAATGAGAGAGTGTGTTATCGTATATCGTGAGCGAAAGCTCACTGCAGTATTTTAAAACTGAAAAAGTTCGTATTTATCCCTTATTCAGAGTGATGGAGATACAAAGGATCTGTGAAGTCACGGCAACCCCGTTTTTGCAAAGCCACAGTGCATGCAAAGATGCAGCGGAAGGTGCCAACCTGAGCGAGGAACCGGTTATCCGGTTAATCGAGCAATAAGAGGATTTGATCGATATAATCAAGTCCGTATTGCTACGGACTTTTTTGTTGCAGAAATCCGGGTTCGTGCCGGATTTAACCAAAAGACAAGGAGGACAGACAGAATGGAAAAATTACTTTTTACGTCAGAATCTGTGACGGAAGGACATCCGGACAAAATGTGTGACCAGATTTCCGATGCGATCCTTGATGCGCTTCTGGAAAAAGATCCCATGAGCCGTGTTGCCTGCGAGACAGCGGTAACAACAGGCCTGGTACTGGTTATGGGAGAAATCACAACGAGAGCTTACGTTGACATTCAGAAGCTGGTGCGGGAGACTGTGCGGGAAATAGGATATGACCGTGCAAAATATGGATTTGACTGTGATACCTGCGGCGTGATTGTGGCGCTGGATGAACAGTCTACTGATATTGCCATGGGCGTGGACAGAGCACTTGAGGCCAAAGAAAATAAAATGAGTGATCAGGAACTTGAGGCGATAGGTGCAGGCGATCAGGGTATGATGTTTGGTTATGCTTCCAATGAGACAGAAGTATATATGCCATATCCGATTTACCTGGCTCATAAACTGGCGAGACGTCTGACAGAGGTACGTAAGAACGGAACGCTTGGCTATCTCCGTCCGGACGGAAAGACACAGGTAACAGTTGAATATGGTGAGAACGGCAAGCCCGTCCGCCTGGATGCGGTTGTGCTTTCAACACAGCATGATGAGGGAGTGACACAGGAGCAGATACATAAGGACATTAAACGATATGTGTTCGATCCGGTGCTTCCGCCGTCTATGGTAGATACGGATACAAAATTCTTTATCAATCCTACCGGTCGTTTTGTTATCGGAGGACCGCACGGGGACAGCGGACTGACCGGCCGCAAGATAATTGTTGACAGCTACGGCGGAATGGCACGTCATGGCGGCGGTGCATTTTCGGGTAAGGACTGTACGAAGGTAGATCGCTCTGCAGCATATGCAGCACGTTATGTGGCAAAAAATATTGTTGCTGCGGGACTTGCGGACAAGTGTGAGATACAGCTTTCTTACGCGATTGGCGTTGCCAGACCGACATCTATCATGGTAGATACATTTGGAACCGGGAAACTGAGTGATCAGAAGCTGGTTGATATAATTCGCGAGCATTTTGACCTTCGTCCGGCAGGCATTATCAAAATGCTGGATCTCCGCCGTCCTATCTATAAGCAGACAGCAGCATACGGTCATTTTGGCCGTGATGATCTGGATCTGCCCTGGGAGAAACTTGACAAGGCAGAACAGCTCAAAGCATATTTAAAATAAAATTTCCGGCAGAGAAAATACCGCCCCGGAGCGCATTTGAATGCGTTTCGGGGCGGCTGTTTTTTGCGGTAAATTTATAATACTTTTAGAAACTGCATGTAAAAAATATGTTATACTTACCATATATCTGTCTGCAGTCCCGGACACCGTTTTGCGGCGGGCGGGGGCTGTGCTGTATTTTATGGTGCCGGTTTGGCATGGGGGTAACAATGAAGATAAGAACGCGTCTTGCGATTGCATTTATAACGATTACCGTAGTTCCCATAGCGATGATTTATATTGCTGCTATGGGGCTCGTAAATTATCAGGAACGCCTGTTTCAGAAAAACTATGGTCTGAGCGAGCAGATAGATCTTCTGTTTGGAAATCAGACGCAGGTATTCAACCGTATGACACAGGGAATTCAGGAAAAAATAAAAAAAACAGTAGAGGATAATACGGAATTATTCGATGATGAGGAGTATCTGGACAAAATAAATGCTGAGCTGGAAAAAAAATATTCTTATCTGATTGTGCGCAGGGATGACACAATTACCTATTCAGGCTCGCCGGACGGGAAAGAACTGTATGCAAATCTTCTGCCTTACGGAGATTACCAGGGGAGTTCTCTGGGGGGATTCTATATGGACGGAGAGGAGCAGCATCTTGTAAAACAGATAGATTTTCTTTTTGAGGATGGAGCTAAGGGAAGTCTTTTTATTGTTTCCAATGTAGGCGATTATCTGCCGGAGATCAAAACCATGCTGAGCGAGATGCTTCTTGTGGGAGTGATGATTATATGCTTTACCGCCGGGATACTGATTATGTGGGTGTACCGGGCTCTTCTGCATCCTCTTCACAAGCTGCAGGAGGCTACAAAACAGATACGGGACGGCAATCTTGATTTTACCCTGGATGTGGATAATGAGGATGAGATTGGGATGCTGTGTCAGGATTTTGAGGAAATGAGAATGCGTCTGAAGGAGTCCCAGGAGGAAAAGCTTCAGTATGATAAAGAGAGCAAGGAGCTGATCAGCAATATTTCCCATGATCTGAAGACACCTATCACAGCCATTAAAGGATACGTGGAGGGGATTCAGGACGGTGTGGCATCTTCGCCGGAGAAGCTGGATAAGTATATCCGGACGATTTACAATAAGGCCAACGACATGGATCGTCTGATAGATGAGCTGACCTTTTATTCCAAAATTGATACGAATAAAATTCCCTATAATTTTTCTAAAATAAATGTAGCGGAATATTTTGGGGACTGTGTGGAAGAGGTTGGCCTTGACATGGAAACTCGGGGTGTGGAGCTGGGATATTTTAATTATGTGGATGAAAAGGTAATTATTATAGCTGACGCCGAGCAGATGAAGCGTGTAATTAATAATATTATCGGAAATTCTCTCAAGTATCTGGATAAGAAAAAGGGGATTATCAACATTCGGATTAAGGATGACGGTGATTTTATTCAGGTAGTAATTGAAGATAATGGAAAAGGTATAGCAGCCAAGGATCTGCCGTTTATTTTTGACCGGTTTTACCGCACAGACTCTTCCCGCAATTCTTCCAAAGGCGGCAGCGGAATCGGGCTTTCAATAGTAAAAAAAGTAATCGAGGATCATGGGGGGAGAATCTGGGCAACCAGTAAGGAAGGAATTGGCACGGAAATACATTTTGTGCTTAGAAAATATCAGGAGGTAGTTCAGGGATGAGCAGGATATTAATTGTTGAAGATGAGGAGAGTATTGCAGAGCTTGAGAAAGATTACCTGGAGCTTTCCGGATTTGAGGTGGAAATTGAGGATAACGGAGAGACGGGATTAAAGAGAGGGCTTGAGGAGGATTTTGATCTTCTGATTCTCGATTTGATGCTGCCGGGTGTGGATGGTTTTGAGATTTGCCGCAAGATTCGGGAAGTGAAAAATACGCCCATTATAATGGTTTCTGCAAAGAAGGATGATATTGATAAAATCCGCGGACTGGGTCTGGGAGCGGACGATTACATAACCAAGCCCTTCAGCCCCAGTGAGATGGTAGCCCGGGTAAAAGCGCATATGGCCCGTTATGAGCGTCTGATCGGAAGCGGGATGCCGGAAAATGAGGTTATAGAGATACGGGGGCTGAAGATAGACAAGACGGCCCGTCGGGTATATGTCAATGGAGAGGAAAAGAATTTCACGACAAAGGAGTTTGATCTTCTGGCTTTTCTGGCGCAGAATCCCAACCATGTATTTACCAAGGAAGAACTGTTCAGTAAAATATGGGATATGGAATCGCTGGGAGATATTGCGACTGTGACAGTCCATATTAAGAAGATTCGTGAAAAAATAGAGTTTAACACCGCGAAGCCGCAGTACATTGAGACAATATGGGGAGTCGGCTACCGGTTTAAAGTTTAATGGTTTTTCTGGAGAGGATGGTATGAACGGAAAAGAAAGGCAGCGGGGACTGCCGGAGTGTTTCTGTGTGGGAACAGTGCGCCTTATTCTGGGTGCAATCCTTCTGTTTCTTACAGTATTAAGTGCAGCTGTGACCTGCCGGGTCTATGGAGGCGCTGAAATTGTGGAATATGAGAGGGACATGCCTCTGATTCATATTTTATTTCTGGTTGCGGTTCTGGCAGCAGCGGCAGCATTGCCTCTGATGCACAAAATCTGCAGAAAGCGGAGATTTTTTTCTGACAGAGAAGAAGGCGGAGAAAACAGCAGAGGAGTGCAGAAAACAGAAGGGAGTGAACGGGTGTGGGCATCTGAACTGTGCCGGACCAGCAGAATGACCCGGGAAAAAAGATATGTGCGTATACTCATTTCTGTCGCAGGCTTTTATCTTGTCTGGCTGCTGGCCATGCTGATATGGGGCGGATCGGATTCCAGGATGTCCATGGCATCAGCCCGGCTTCTTCTGTCCGGGGATACATCGCCGTGGGAACCCTGCACATTTCTGTACGGCGGCGGGCCTGCCGGATATGCATATACATACCCGGTTCAGAATGGTCTGATTCTTTACATGGTTCCTGCGGCTTTTCTGTTCAGGGAAGCCGCCCCCTATGTACTTCAGGCGTTCAATATCGGATTCTTTTTTCTGGGCGTTCTGTGTCTGGGAAAAATGCTTACTGCCTGTTGCGGCAGCCGGGAATATTCTGACAGAAGACATATGGTACTTCTCATGTGTGTTTTTCTCCCATTCTCGTTTTATTTTCTGTTTGTATACGGAACTATGCCCGGATTCGGACTGGCATGCCTTGGAATGGAGAGAGCGCAGAGATATGCAGGGGAAGGACGAAAAAGAGATATCTGGATTGGGGCGGCGGCAATCTGCGGAGCCGTGCTTCTGAAATCCAATTATCTGATCGTTCTGGTAGGTATTGTTCTGTATCTGATGGCCCGGGGGCTGTTTGACAGAAAGATAAAGACTGCTGCCGCTGCTTTAGTGGTAATTGCGGTTTATATTATCGGAAGCCGCGGGATGAATACAGGGCTCAGTCTGCTGACTGGTCATCCCACGTCGGGAGGAATACCCATGATCGCCTGGGCAGAGATGGGACTTCAGGAAGGAAAGAGAGGTCCCGGCTGGTATAACGGATACCATGTCCGGATTTTTACGGAAAATGAGGGCGACGCTGAGCGAACGAAGGAGAGAGCAAAACAGGATCTCAGGCAGACAGCAGAGGAGTTTTTGTCTGATCCGTCATCAGCAGCAGATTTTTTTGTGCGGAAAACAGAATCAATATGGGCGGAACCGACGTTTCAGAGTCTGTGGATTCAGGAAATCGGCGGGGAGTCCTGGCTTATACCGGGGATTGCGGATTCGCTCCTGAAAAAAGGCGGATTGCTTAACATGATGTATGTTGGTGCCGCCAATATGCTTCAGACGCTTATTTATGCCGGCGCATTTTTATGGATTCTTCTTGGCCGGCGTCAGATGAGCTGGGAATCTCTTTTGCCTGGAATGATCGTAATTGGCGGTTTCCTTTTTCATCTGGTGTGGGAGGCAAAAGGGCAGTATACGGTTTTCTATTTTTTCCTTCTGATTCCCTATGCTTTCTGGGGGATCAGAGAGGCAGCACACCGGATACGCCATGCTCTGTACAGGCGGCTGTCGTTTAGTTAAAACGGCAGCCGTAAATTCGTTCTGCGCTTTTGAAGAAGACATCGTCCTGGAAACGTTCGGGAATAATCTGACTGATAAAGGAAATGTAGTTTTCATAATTTGGCAGCGGCCAGTCAGTGCCGAACATGATTTTTTCATAGTCACTTACATAGGAGATCCAGGTCCTGAGAGCTTCAATATATCCGTGCTGTTCCTTTAGAAACAATTCCATATTCAGTTTCCCTTCCAGAAGGCCGGAGAGATCAGCAGCCACATTTTCATTTTTTTCTATGACTGCGGCGGCATCCATCAGCCATGGATTTCCGAAGTGGCACATGACAAACTGAACATGGGGATGCAGTACAGCGGCTTCGTCCATAGTGAGAGGGTGGCTGTATTTTAAAAATGCATGTGAACCGGCGGTCTGCCCCATATGGACAGCCACCGGTTTTTTGTATGAGGCAGCCAGCTCATAGATGGGTTCATAACGGGAATCATTTATACTGACCGGGCTGTAGCCGGGATACAGCTTGATTCCCACGCAGTTTTCTCTTTTCAGGTTTTCCTCTGTCTGATCAAGCGAACGGATTTTATTTGAACCGGTCAGTCTGTCAGCATCAACGCCGACACAGTAGTGAAGGAAAGAGGGGTACTGATTTCTTTCGGGGGAGAGCCCCTGGTTACCCATAACGATTCCGCCGCAGATACCGTATTCTGTAAAGCAGTTTTTAAGATGTTCCTCTGTGTTGATATGACCGGCTTTAACAGCTATTTCGTCAAAATAGGAATGTCCGGGGCGGAAGTGGAGATGTGCGTCTATTATTTTCATGGCAATGCCTCCCTGGTTTTTTTGATTAATTATCCGCACAGGGCGGAATTGAAAAAACATGTTCTCTCGTTATATTATTTATATTATAATAGCGGCGTGTGTCTGCGGCAACGAACTTTAGAAAATCTTTCATTTTTTATCTGCGCCCTCTTTAGAATTGCCGGGTATACTTGCATCATAAAAACTGATTCGGGCAGTAAAACCGGGAAAGGGAAGAGAAAAATGAGTCCAGATAATATTGCACAGATAATGACAGTTTTTGCGGGGATCGCAGCAGGTTTTGGAATTGCCGTGACATTTCTGCAGCTTTTGTCGGAGGCATGCAGAACAAGAAAGCGGTTCTGGTCTGAAGAGCTTTCGTCAGACGCCGTATTTGCAGGTAAAATCTGCGGAATAAATAAAATATAGGAGTGCCGGTGTAAATGGATACATGGGATCAGACAGAAAAAACAGCAATTCTTCTGGTAGAAGATGACAAGGAGATTCGGGAAGGAATAGAAATTTTCCTGAAAGGACAGGGATATACAGTATTTCAGGCTGCGGACGGCCTGGAAGGACTGCGGGTTCTTGAGAAAGAGCAGATTCATCTGGCAATCGTGGATATTATGATGCCTCATATGGATGGTGTCACAATGGTTGTGAAGCTAAGGGAGAAATTTGATTTTCCTGTAATCTTTCTGTCTGCCAAGTCGGAAGAGGTAGATAAGATCATGGGACTGAATATGGGAGCCGATGATTATATAACAAAGCCATTCACTCCCATGGAGCTTCTGGCCCGGGTTAATTCTCAGCTGAGACGATATCGCCGCTTTATGGAGCTTTTAAAGCAAAGCCGCCTGGAGAGAATGCAGGGGGCGGATTTAAACAGTTCTGAAAAGACAGAAACCGTGTACCGGGTGGGAGGACTGGAGCTTCATGAGGATACGGTAGAGGTTTTTTCTGACGGCGTTTCGGTTCGTCTGACTCCCATGGAGTTCAAAATCCTGGCACTTCTGATGCGCAGTCCGGGACGTGTTTTTTCTGCTGACGAAATCTATGAGAGGGTCTGGAATGAGCGTGCAGTAAATACGGATACGGTTATGGTGCATGTCAGAAATATACGGGAAAAGATAGAGATCAATCCTAAAAAACCAAAATATTTAAAGGTGGTGTGGGGAGTTGGCTACAAAATTGATAAACAGCCGTAGACTTGGAATTATAATAATGATAGGAACGATAGTTGCCGTGACAGTGGCTGTCATGGCTCTGTATCCCTGGTTTCGCGTGCAGGCTTATGCCGATGCGGTAAAAATATCAGATCAGATGGTGGACGAGGCTTCTGCGGGAGGGTATTATGCGCTGATAGGCAATGTGGAATACTTATTTCCCGGAGTATGGCGGGTAAAAAGCCTGGCGGGCATTCTGATGCTTGCGGCCGGAGCCGCTGCAGCTCTGGTTTCGCTTGCAGCAGGGCTGTCAAAAAAAATCCGACTTGCAGAACGAAAGATTTTTGCGGTTCCTTTTGAATTTCTTCTGCTTGCCGCCTATATTATATTTGGCTGCATGGAGCAGGAAGAGGGGGTTCTTCCGGCACTTCTGTGGATCACGGTTACGGGAGAACTGGCGGATGTTCTTATGCAGCAGCTTTATCTGGATGCAGGACTGGCTTCTGCTGCAGCTATGTGCATAAACGTGGCTGCGTGGGGACTTTTTGTGACATTTATCTGCTGGATAACGGTTTCTGCCGCATCTGTCTTTGTGCTTGGAACGCGCCGCTGGTTCTGGAAGAGGACTCTTACCGGAAGGGTAATATTCAGGATAAGAATATCTTTTCAAAAACTTTGCCTTTTGATTCAGTCTGTGGATTTCCGGCAGAAGCCTACAAGGCTGATTCTTCGAATTGTCGCCATAAATTTCGGAGTTCTGACTGTTTTAAGCTGTTTCTGGTTTTACGGAATTTTCGGGCTGGTACTTTATTCTGCTGCCCTGTTTTTCCTGCTCAGAAGATTCTGCGATAATCTGCAGAAAAAATATGGAATTCTTCTGGCAGCGACAGAAAAGATAGCGCAGGGAAACCTTGAAGTAGAGATTCAGGAAGATCTGGGGATTTTTCAGCCGCTTAAGGAGGAAATTGCAAAAGTTCAGAATGGATTCAAAAGGGCAGTTGAGGAGGAAGTCCGGAGCCGCAGCATGAAGACTGAGCTTATCACAAATGTTTCTCATGATTTGAAGACGCCTCTGACCGCAATTATAACATATGTAAATCTGCTGAAAAAGCCGGACATCACGGAGCAGGAGCGGGAAGACTATATACAGGTTCTGGATCGTAAATCCATGCGTCTTAAAAGTCTGATAGAGGATCTGTTTGAGATCAGCAAAGCAAACAGCAATAACGTCACGTTAAATCTCATGGATGTGGATGTAGTAAGCCTGATGAAGCAGGTAAGTCTGGAGCTGGATGATAAAATAAGGAGCTCCGGAATAGATTTTCGCTTTAATCTTCCAAAGGAAAAGGTAATTCTTTCGCTGGACAGTGAAAAAACATATCGGATTTTTGAAAATCTCCTTGTTAATATAGTTAAATACGGCCTTCCGGGAACACGGGCGTATGTGGAGATACATGATGATGGAGACAGAGTTTCTGTTCTCATGAAAAATATTTCCGCGGCCGAACTGACACTGGAGGGCAGAGATCTGACGGAGCGGTTTGTCCGGGGAGATGCGTCAAGAAATACGGAAGGGGCCGGGCTGGGCCTGGCAATAGCTGCCAGTTTTATGAAACTTCAGAAAGGGCAGATGGATGTGGATGTAGAGGCGGATCTTTTTAAGGTCAGTCTGGTGTGGAAACGGGATAAAAAAGAGAACAGGATATAAATGGAAAGTGGAGTGCCGCAGAATCGCCATAACGGATGGCTGAGCGGCACTTTTGCTTATTTCAGATAAAAAATCCGGAATTTCCTCTGATTTTGGATTCAGAGGAAAAATCCGGATTTTTAACAGATCCTATTTTCAAGGCACTGTCCCGGGAACTGTAATTCATCCATTCCCTGTGCAAATGCGTTTTCCTACATTTCTGCGGTTATAAAGATGTCATAGATAGCTTTAACGGCAACCTCAAAGTCTGCGTTTTTCACTCCGATAATGATGTTCAGCTCGCTGGAGCCCTGATCGATCATTTTGACATTTACGCGGGCATGAGCTAAAGCGGAGAATATGCGTCCTGCCGTTCCGCGTGCAGATTTCATGCCGCGTCCCACAACAGCGATAAGTGCCAGATCGGATTCCAGTTCTACAGAATCAGGCTGAACAGCCCGATGGATGCCGGCAATCACTGATTGCTCATACTCTTCGAACTCCGTCTGATGAACGAAAATGGTCATGGTATCAATTCCGGAAGGCATATGCTCGAAGGAAATGCCGGAACGCTCAAATACATCCAGAACCTTTCTCCCAAAACCAATCTCAGAGTTCATCATAGCCTTTTCGATTGTGATGGAGCAAAAGCCTTTTTTTCCTGCTATTCCTGTGATGGTGTATTTAGGTTTGCGGCAGGTGGTTTCCACAATCAGGGTGCCGGGATCATCCGGTTTGTTTGTATTGCGGATGTTAATGGGAATTCCTTCACGGCGTACCGGGAAAATGGCATCCTCATGAAGAACGCTTGCTCCCATATAGGCCAGTTCCCTGAGTTCTTTGTAAGTAATTGTCTCGATGGGAACAGGGTTTTCCACAAGACGGGGATCTGTTACGAGGAAGCCGGACACATCTGTCCAGTTTTCATAAAGATCAGCATGAATGGCTCTGGCAACGATAGAACCGGTAATGTCAGAACCGCCCCGGGAGAATGTATGGATGGAACCGTCCGGCTTGGAACCGTAAAATCCGGGAATGACAGCGCGCTCCGTGTGGGAGAGGCGCTCAGCCAGCTCACAGTTGGTTTTCTCGGAGAGAAAATTTCCCTCTTCGTCAAAAAAGATTACATCTGCCGCATCAATAAACTCAAATCCGAGATACTGAGACATAATAAGACCGTTGAGGTATTCTCCCCGGGATGCGGCATAATCACGGCCTGTTTTTGCAAGGAAATTCTTTTCTATAGTCTGAAATTCAAAATCCAGGTTAAGGTTAAGTTCAAGCCCGTCAATGATCTGCTCATAGCGCTCTTTAATTCTGGACAGAATTTTGCCGTAGCTGGCACCGGATGCCGCAGCATCATAGCAGGCATACAGAAGATCCGTTACCTTGTCATCATTTTTATTTCGTTTGCCGGGAGCAGAGGGTACAACATACCGCCTTGCCTTGTCGGCCAGAATAATATCACTTACTTTTTTGAACTGTTTGGCACTGGCCAGAGAGCTGCCGCCAAATTTTACTACCTTTTTCATCAGATCCTCCTAAAAGTATTCATTTTATATCACGGGTCCGGAAACAGTCAGTCCGTGAATTTATTCAAGCATTTGTATTTTGGGGAAATACTGGAACAGTACCTTGGCAATCAGTTTTTCCCTTTTTACATATTTATTGGTCCATCTGCGGGAGTCGTTGGAATGATTTCGGTTGTCTCCCATCATAAAATAGCAGCCCTCTGGCACCTCATAATGCTGGGGCGGCTCCGGATCCATAGGCTCATTCAGGTAAGGCTCATCCAGAGGTGTATCCGAACCGTTTATATAAACCTTGCCGTCAATTATATCAATGGTATCGCCGGGAAGGCCTATGATTCGCTTGACATAGTAGGTTTTTACGCCTCTGGCTTCATCATCCGGATAAATAAAGATGGCAATATCTCCGCGCTCAGGCTCTCCGAAACGATAGCTTAGGCGGGAACCGATTACACGGTCGCCTGCCATAATAGTGCTCTCCATGGAGCCGGTAGGAACCTGGCTGTTGGCAATGATTTGTGTGTTAATAATAAAGGCAATCACAGCCGCTGCAGCAAGAACCTGAATCCAGCTGATAATTTCTTTTTTCAGATTGAAGGGTTCTTTTTTTCTGGATTTTTCCGGGGAGTCATCATCTGTGCTCTGGCCGGAGTCCGGTTTTTCATTGTCTGCGGCGGACCGGTTTCCTTCGTCTGGTGCGTCCTGACTGCTGTCGTCCTGTGCCGGTTCGGACTGGTTAATGCCGATTTTCCCTGATTTCAGATTGGCCAGTATTCCGTCCAGATCACTCAGCGCCGGATTGGAACGGGTATCTTCCTCCCGCGGATTATTCTCTCTATGCTTCATGATATCTCCTGTTTGACGAATAAGTTTTATTTGCAATATAATAGTGTATATGAGTTTTTTTGTTTTAGCAAGTTTTTTTAAAGAATTTTCACAATTACAGGGAGGAATGGATGGCAAAACCAGAGGGCAAAGTTAAAAAAGGAGGGGGGACAGGGCGGCTGTATCTGGCCGGCTGTATTTTTTTCGGTGCAGGTGCCGTCCTTCAGGCTGCAGCGAGGCTGCTGACCGGTTTTGGAGAGTGGTATGCTGTTACTGTGTATCCTGTTATCACAGGGACACTGGGGAGGCTATCGGGGCTGTTTCCCTTTTCTCTGGCTGAGGCCGGGCTGTATATTCTTGTGGCGGGAGCAGCAGTGCAGGCAGTCAGGCTCGCCGTGAGGCGGGGGTATGGCTGGAGACAGTGTGCTGCCCGTATTTTTCTGTGCATCTCTGTCCTTTTTTTTATGTATACTGCATGCTGCGGTGTAAATTATTATCGGAGGCCATTTTCCGATTATCTGGGATATGAAATGGGGAAGAATAAAAAGGAGGATCTGGAAGCTCTGGTGGGATGGCTTTCACAGCAGGTCAATGATGCTTATGTGGAAATCGACGGGGATTCTTTTGGGGAATTGGAACGGCTCGGCCGCGATGGGGTTGCTGCGATGGAGACGCTGGGAAAGGAGTATCCGCAGTTTGCAGGTTTTTATCCCCGTCCCAAACCTCTGATCATGTCATGGATTCTGTCAGTTCAGCAGATGTGCGGAGTCTATTCACCTTTTACTGTGGAAGCCAATTATAACAGGGATATGACTGCTTATAATATTCCTCATACAATATGTCATGAGCTGTCCCACCTCAGGGGATTCATGCGTGAGGATGAGGCTAACTTCATAGGATTTCTGGCCTGTATCGGTTCGGAGTCTGCACAGTACCGGTACAGCGGCTATCTGATGGGGTGGATTTATGCGGGAAATGCTCTGGTTCAGGAGGACTGGGAAGCATACATCCGCTGCAGAAACAGTCTGCGGCCGGAGGTAGACAGAGATCTCAGAGACAATACGGAATTCTGGAATAAATACGAATCGCGGGTTTCTGAAGTGGCAGAGGCTGTGAATGACACATATCTGCGGATTAACAGTCAGTCGGATGGGGTAAAGAGTTATGGACGGATGGTGGATTTAATGCTTTCATGGTACAGAGAAACGGCCGCAAAGGACATGCAGTAGAACAGCCGGATGAAATCCCGAAGACAGTAAAAGTAAACCTGCATTCTGGCATTCTAAAAAAAGCCTAAATCCTCTAAAAAGATTGTATTCTGAGCGGTTGAATGTTAAAATGAAGCTAAAACGTTATGGGCTGTCGGGCCGGCAGATGCCGGTCGGAGGTATTGGCTATGTGTAGCGCCGTAGCGGGAAAACCAAGAAGCACTATAAGGGGGCGTATTTATGGATAAGACATTGTACGATTTAATGGACTGGGCAGGGATCGAAGAGATTGTCTATTCGGAAGCAGCCAATCCGCATAATATGCTGGGAGCTCATATGACAGAAAACGGAATGCTGGTGCAGGCTTTCATTCCCACAGCCCGGGACATAACAGTTAAATTGAACTCCACGGGAAAGAAATATCAGATGGAGATGGCTGATGAGGCCGGATTTTTTGCGGCGCTTATTCCAAGAAAAACACTGTGCGACTATACTCTTCTGGTGTTTTATGACAACGGTACTTTGGGGGAGATACATGATCCGTATTCTTTTGCGCCCCAGTTTACGGATTCAGATTTAAAGAAGTTTGAGGCGGGTATTCACTACAGCATTTATAATAAGATGGGTGCTCACCCGATGACGATAAAAGGTGTTTCCGGTGTGTATTTTGCAGTTTGGGCGCCCTGTGCGATGCGCGTCAGCGTGGTGGGCGATTTTAATCTCTGGGACGGGCGGCGTCATCAGATGCGCCGGCTGGGAGATTCCGGTATTTTTGAGATTTTTATTCCCGGGATAAAAAAGGGAGCAGTATATAAATATGAAATCAAATTCCGCAACGGAGACCCGGCTCTTAAGGCGGATCCATATGCAAATTATGCAGAACTGCGGCCTAACACAGCTTCCATCGTGTGGGATCTGAACCAGTATGAGTGGGGAGACGGGGAGTGGATGAAAAAGAGGGCATCCAGTGACACGCGGACGGAGCCCATGTCCATTTATGAAGTGCACCTTGGCTCATGGATGAGAAAAGCAGTGGAGAAGGACGAGCTGGGAAATGATATTATCGGCTCGGAATTTTATAACTACCGGGAGCTTGCAAAAAAGCTGGCTGAATATGTAAAGGAGATGGGTTATACCCATGTGGAGCTTCTTCCCGTCATGGAGCATCCGCTTGATGCATCCTGGGGATATCAGGTTACCGGTTATTATGCTCCCACAAGCCGTTTCGGTACGCCGGATGATTTCATGTATTTTATGGATTATATGCACAGTCAGGGGATTGGCGTCATTCTTGACTGGGTTCCGGCTCATTTTCCGCGGGATGCGTGGGGAATGGCACAGTTTGACGGAAGCTGTGTATATGAACATCAGGATCCGAGACAGGGCTCACACCCGCACTGGGGAACGCTTATTTATAACTATGGCCGTCCGGGGGTGTCCAATTTTCTGATTGCCAATGCCATGTTCTGGGCGGACCGGTATCATGCGGACGGCATTCGCTTTGACGCTGTGGCATCCATGCTGTATCTCGATTACGGAAAGAACCCGGGCGAATGGGTGGCCAATATTTATGGGGGACATGAGAATCTTGAGGCGGTTGAATTTCTCAAGCACTTAAATTCGGTATTTAAGGGGAGAAAGGACGGCGCGATTCTGATTGCTGAGGAATCCACTGCCTGGCCTAAGGTAACCGGCGATGTGAAAAACGGCGGACTGGGATTTGATTACAAATGGAATATGGGCTGGATGAACGACTTCCTGGGATATATGCAGTGCGATCCTTATTTCCGATGTCATCATTATAATGAACTGACATTCAGTATGATCTATGCATACAGCGAAAATTTTGTACTGGTATTTTCCCATGATGAGGTTGTGCACGGGAAAGGTTCTCTGGTTAATAAAATGCCGGGCAGCACTCTGGAGGACAAGTTTGCCAATCTCCGCGCGGCGTACGGCTTTATGCTGGGACATCCGGGCAAGAAGCTTTTGTTTATGGGACAGGATTTCGGGCAGATGGATGAATGGAATGAGAATGCCGGGATTGAGTGGGAGCTTCTCCAGTACCCTATTCACAGCCAGATGCACGAATATGTGAAAGAACTCAACAGTCTGTATCGGAGTCATCCGGCACTTTACCGGAATGATTATCATCCGGACGGTTTTGAGTGGATTAACTGTATGGATGCGGCAAATAATATTGTGTCCTTTGTGCGGAAGGGCGGCGGCGAGACACTGCTTTTCATCTGTAATTTTGCCCCGGTGCTTCATCAGAAGTATCAGGTGGGGGTTCCTTTTGAGGGTAAATATAAAGAGATTTTCTGCAGCGATGCCGAGCGGTTTGGCGGAAGCGGTAAGGTAAATCCGCGGGTCAAGACAGCGCGGGCGTCTGAGTGTGACGGAAAAAACTGTTCTATCACAGTTCAGGTTCCGCCGCTGGGAGTATGTATTTTTAACTGTACACCGGATTTGACGGCTGCCGGTAAGAGCGGAAGCGGACGGATGACAGGAAAAGGAAGACCAAAGAAAACGGCAGGGGGAAAGGGAAAAAGCAGCAAAGCTTCCGTTGTCTCTGTGAAGACGGAGGATTCCCTGAAAACGGAACCGGTTTCAGAGAAGAAGGAAGATATAAAGGAAGAGACTGTTTCCGGGACAACGGAAAGAGAATCCATTGCTTCTAAAATTATAAGACTTCCCGGCGTGACAGGGAAAGTGCGTCTCGGAAAGAAAAAAGAAGAAAAATAGAAACAATGATGAAAAGCAGAACAGTATGCCGGCCCTGAGAAAGCGGCAGGGCTGTGCGGCTGCCAGGTAAAGGAGAGATGAATGGAAACGGGAACTGGGATTGAAGAAATTGCGGAGACGCTGGTAACGCCTTCGGGACTGAATACGGACGCTTTATCCATGATAGTTTCAAAAGTCGGCCCCTGGCTTTTGGGACTGGGCGGAAAAATTGTGATAGCACTCATTATTTTTCTGGTAGGAAGAAAAATAATTGCTGTTCTTAAAAAAATGATGAACCGCTCTCTGGAAAAAGCGGGGGTAGAGGTTGGAGTTGCGAAATTTATCCGCTCTCTGACAGAATTTTCTCTGAATGTACTGCTGATTTTTATTATTGCCGGTCAGATGGGAATTGACAGCGCATCGATTGTTGCAGTTCTCGGAGCAGCCGGCCTGGCGCTCAGCCTGGCTCTGCAGGGAAGTCTGGCGAACTTCGCCGGAGGCCTTCTGATCCTCATTATGAAGCCATATCGGGTGGGAGATTATATCATATGCAAGGAAGGCGAGGGAACTGTTTCGATGGTGGGACTGGTTTACACTACTCTCATGACAATTGACAACAGAGCTATTACCATTCCCAATGGAACTCTTTCAAATTCCACAGTAACGAATGTTACGGCAATGGAGCGGCGCAGACTGGATCTTACAGTGGGGATCGGTTATAATTCTGATATCAAAAAAGCCAAAGGAATTCTTGAAAGATTATACAGAGAACATCCTGCGATAGAAAAAGAATCAGAGATTACCGTATATGTTGACAGTCTGGGAGACAGTGCGGTTATTCTGGGAGTGCGGGGCTGGGTTGCCGCCTCGGAGTACTGGAAAACACGATGGTATATTCTTGAGCAGATTAAGCTAACGTTTGACAGGGAAGGAATAGAGATACCTTTTAATCAGATGGATGTACATCTGAAGGAGTCGGCGGGAGAGAGGTCGTTTCCATGATAAAAGAAGCTGCAAGATTTGCAAAGAAAGCACATCACGGCGCGTTTCGAAAAGGAACGAATGTACCATATATAACCCATCCTCTGGAAACAGCTGTAATTGTATCCATGATGACAGATGATGCTGAACTGATAGCGGCCGCGCTTCTTCATGATACGATTGAAGATGCCGGGGTAAGTTATGGAGAGCTCAGAAGTGAATTCGGAAAGCGCGTAGCTGACCTGGTAGCGGAAGAGAGTGAGGACAAGTCCAGAACGTGGGAAGAGAGGAAAAGCAGTACCTTAAAGCGCCTTGAGACGGCAAGCCGGGACATTAAGATTCTGACACTGGCGGACAAGCTCAGCAATATACGGAGTATGGCAAGGGATTATCTGCTGGTGGGGGAGGAACTGTGGAAGCGGTTCAATGTGACGGAAAAGGAAAAGCATGGCTGGTATTACGGCTCGATGATAAAGCTTCTGAAGGAATTTGACGGAACGCCGGAGTATCAGGAGTATACAGAGCTTTATCGGCGGGTTTTCGGGCAGCAGAACTGACCTGCCGGCATAAAATAAATTAAAAGGTATGACAGCGGGAGGCGGCGGTGTGCCGCCGTCTCTGTTTGTGAGACATAAAAGTAAAGCGGGGAGAAAAGAAATGATTTTAAAAGATATATGGAAGGATATAAAAGCAGTTCAGGAGAGAGATCCGGCTGCGCGCAGTGCATTGGAAGTTCTTCTTCTGTATCAGGGCATTCATGCTCTGATCTGGCATCGCATTGCACATTGGTTCTATGTGCACCATATGTTTTTTGTGGCGCGTCTTATTTCACAGATTGCACGGTTTTTTACGCTTATAGAGATACATCCCGGCGCTCAGCTTGGACACGGAATCCTGATTGATCATGGCTGCGGGGTTGTGATTGGCGAGACGGCAGTGGTGGGAGATAACTGCACCATATACCAGGGAGTGACTCTGGGAGGCGTGGGCACAGCAAAGGGAAAACGTCATCCCACTTTGGGAAATAACGTGACGGTAGGCTCAGGTGCTAAGATTCTGGGTTCTTTTGAGGTAGGGGACAACTGTGCAGTTGCGGCAAATGCGGTTCTTCTCCGACCGCTGGAGGAAAATACAACTGCGGTGGGAATCCCGGCCCGTCCGGTAAAAAAGGACGGAGTGGCACTGCCCAAGAAACAGAAGATGATTATCGGTGAGGATGACAGAAGGCTCATGAAGGAGATAGAGGGTCTTCGCCAGGAGATTGAGAGCCTTCGGCGGGAAGTGGAGGAGCTTCGTGCTGCCGGCAATGTAAAAAAGGATGAATGAGAGAGGATTGCCGGTGTGGAAGAGACAAAATGGATGGCGGAGAAAATGAATAACAATAGTGTGCCGGATATGAAAAAAGCGGTAGTTTCTGATGAACCGCGGGATGTGGATGTGTGCCGTGAAATTGAAAAAAGTATTATCAAACATTTCCGGAAGGAGATTTGGCGCCCCTTTGTAAAAGCTCTGAATGAATATGATATGATAAAGGAAGGGGACAATATCGCTGTCTGCATTTCCGGCGGAAAGGATTCCATGCTTTTGGCCAAATGTATGCAGGAGATTCTCCGGCACGGGAAGATGGAATTTGGTCTTAAATTTCTGGTAATGGATCCCGGTTACAACCCGGCCAACCGGAAAATGATCGAAGAAAATGCAAAAAAGATGAATATTCCAATCACGATTATTGAGTCTGATATTTTTAATGTGGTAGTGGATGTGGATCAGTCCCCCTGCTATCTCTGTGCGAGAATGCGGCGGGGCTATCTTTATGCGGGTGCCAGGAAGCTTGGATGCAATAAGATAGCTCTGGGACATCATTTTGATGATGTGATAGAAACTATTCTGATGAGTATGCTGTACGGAGCCCAGGTCAATACTATGATGCCAAAGCTTCACAGCACCAATTTTGAAGGCATGGAGCTGATTCGGCCGCTGTATCTTGTGAAAGAGGCGGACATACTGGCATGGAAGGATTATAATCATCTTCAGTTTCTCCAGTGTGCCTGCCGGTTTACGGAGGAGGCGGAGGCGGTGCGCGGCAGGGATGAAGAGCATCTCTCCAAGCGTCAGGAAATGAAGGAGCTCATAAACCGTTTCCGTCAGATTAATTCTCATATTGAGACAAACATTTTTAAAAGTGTGGGAAATGTAAATCTGGATGCCTGCATCGGTTATGTCAAAAACGGGGAGAGGCATCATTTCCTGGAAGAATACGACCGTTAGAAAAGACAGCCTTTTTACTGCGCATATTGTCCGTTTTTTCTGCATAGATTTCCGTAAAGGAATTTATGTGGAAAGGGAAGGTGCGGCTGTATGATTGAGCTGATGAAAAAAGAGATACATATGAACCGGCAGAAGGGGAGTGCAGTGTCACAGATTACCCTGGATGACGATTTTATTGTCCCTGATACGCTGGATGATGTTTCTCAGGTGCTGATTGACAATGGAGAGATTCAGATTGAGTCATCCCGGGCTCAGGGAGAGAAGGTTCTTGTAAAAGGCAAGCTCCTGTTCCGCGTCCTTTACCGGAAGGAGGAAGGGGGGCTGCAGGCGTTAGGGGGAGAGGTTCCCTTTGATGAAACGGTCAATGTTCCGGATCTGGATGAACATGATTATACGCAGATTTCCTGGACGCTTGAAGATCTGAATACAAGCATGATTAACTCCAGAAAACTGAGTATAAAGGCGGTAGTGACTCTGGAGGTCAGAGTTGAAAGCCTTTATGATGCAGAGGCGGCAGTTGACATTGAAACGGACGATGCAAAAGCGGAGGTTCTCAAAAGAAATATTGAAGTAGCCGCTATTGCGGCCCGGCGTAAGGACACATACCGGATTCGGGAGGACATCCAGGTATCCGGCAGCAAACCTAACATTGAGACAATCCTCTGGAATGAAATGCGCCTGAGGGGAGTAAGTGTACGCCCCATGGACGGCATGGTTCATCTTGATGGAGAGCTTCTCGTATTCATTATTTATTCCGGCGAGGGAGACCATACTCCGGTACAGTGGATGGAGGAGAGCATTCCTTTTTCCGGAGAAGTCGAGCTTACTGAGTCAGAGGAGGAAATGATCCCGGCTGTCGGGGTAAGGATTCTGCATCGAAGTATAGAGATGAAGCCTGACTATGACGGAGAAATGCGGGAATTTGGGCTTGATGTGGTGCTGGAGCTGGATATGAAGCTTTACAAGGAAGAAAATGTGGAGCTTTTGAGTGATGTTTATTCTACCGGATGTGAAATTCTGGCAGATACGGGAGAGGCCTGTTTCGATCGGCTTCTGGCCCGTAATATATGCAAGACCAAAGTCAGCGATCAGGTCACTGTAAAAAAACCGGAGCGTATTCTTCAGATCTGCCACAGCAGCGGAAGTGTGAAGCTGGATGAGGCAAGGCCTGACGAGGATGGTCTCCATATTGAAGGCGTTCTGGAAGTAAGTCTCCTTTATCTGACAGATGATGATACTGAGCCGGTAGGTGCGTCTGTGGAAATGGTTCCGTTTCACTGTGTTGCTGAGGCGGAGGGAATAGACGGAGACAGTGTGTGGCAGCTGAATCTGGGACTGGAACAGCTTACTGCTGTTATGCTGGGGGGCGACTCTGTGGAGATTAAGGCAGTTATTTCCGCAGATCTGATAGTCCTGCAGCCGGTTCGCGAATCTGTGGTTACAGGCGTGCGGACAGAACCGCTGGATGTGAAGCGGCTCCAGCAGATGCCCGGAATTGTGGGCTATGTTGTGCAGCCCGGGGATTCGCTGTGGAAAATTGCCAAGAGATTTCACACAACTGTGGATAACATTAAAGAGATAAATGGACTTACAGGAGATGCATTGAAGCCGGGAGACAGACTTATTCTTGTAAAAGAGATTAAATAGAGGGCAGTGAAAACAGACTGCAGAGGGAAAAGCGGGAACAGTGCTGAGCTGTCCCGCTTTTCGCGGTAATAAAAATATGGTATGATGGAAAAAAGCAGAGGGGAGGCGGCAGCGTGCAGATTGTTGGTGTTGGTATTCGCAATTACAAGGGAATCCGGAATATGGAGATACATGATATTGAGAATGCGCTTATTCTGGTGGGAAAAAATAATACAGGAAAAACAACCGTTCTGGATGCGATACGTCTTGCGCTTGGAGGAAACCGCCCGGAGCCGTCGGATTTCAATTCGACCCGTCAGAATGTGGAAATAGAGCTGACGCTTTCGATTACACAGGAGGATCGGCGTGCTTTCCATCATCAGGGACTGATAAGCCGTTACAGACGGTATGAGATATGGGAAAAAGAATTTTACAGGCGTCTTCCGTCATGCAGGGGCGACAGGCTTACATTTACATATATTGCTAATTACGGAGGAAAAGTACGTTATGCGGACGGTGTAAAAAAAGACAATACCTGTATCCCCTCTATTTTGCCTAAAATTCATTTTATAGACAGCGGAAGGCAGCTGCAGGCATTTCAGCGGGATCTGCTGTTCTTCTTTGACAATCCGGTCATGAATGAGGTGCGTGCCGGCTGCTGTATTTTTGATGCTTCCAGAGAGTGTCGGCACTGCTTTCAGTGCATTGGTCTGATCCACCGTAAGAATGCAGAGGAGCTGAGTGCGGCAGAGACACGCAAGCTTCTGGAATATAAGCTGTTTCGTTCCAATATGGGAGATCTGGCAGAGCGGATCAATGAAAATTTTCACAAAAATGGCGGTTATGATGATTTGTATTATGAGATTGAAGCAGACGTAGATCAGATGTTCCGCATTAATGTCAGAACAGTTCGTGCAGGGGATGGCGGAGAGAACCCGGCGGGTTATATGAGCCGCGGTATGCAAAGTATTTATATGCTGTCTCTGCTGGAAACATATATGGAAGGGGAAAATCAGAGTGCCTGTATCATTCTGGTAGAATATCCGGAGCTTTTTCTTCACCCGCAGCTCCAGAAAACCGCCAGTGAGATTCTTTACAGGCTTTCGAAGAAAAATCAGGTTATATTCAGTACCCATTCTCCTCAGCTTCTGATGAACTTTACAAGCAGGCAGATCCGTCAGGTTGTGCTTGATGCTCAGAAGCATTCCGTAATCAGGGAGAATTCTGATATAGGAGAAATTCTGGAGGATCTGGGATACGGAGCGGGAGATATTCTCAATGTGGATTTTGTCTTTATAGTTGAGGGAAAACAGGATAAGAGCCGGCTTCCGCTGCTTCTTGAGAAGTACTACTCTGAAATATATGACAGCCGGGGGAATCTGTCCCGGATAGCAATAATAACGACAAACAGCTGCACTAATATAAAAACTTATGCCAACCTCAAGTATATGAATCAGGTGTCTTTCCGGGAGCAGTTTCTGATGATACGGGACGGGGACGGAAAAGATCCTGAGGAGCTGGCAGAAGCTCTATGCCGGTATTATGACGAGCAGGGGGCGCGGGATGTGGACAGGCTGCCCCGTGTTACCAGACGGAATGTGCTGATTTTAAAATATTATTCGTTTGAAAATTATTTTCTCAATCCTGCAGTAATGGTAAAACTGGGAATTGTTGAGTCGGAGGATGCGTTTTATCATATACTCTGGGAAAAATGGACAGACTATCTCGGGCGGATGAGATCGGGCCGGAATTTTGTGCGTGCACTTGGCAGGGAGCCGCAAACAGAGGCGGATCTGAAGAACAGCATGGAACTTTTTAAGGTATATGTGAGAGGTCACAATCTCTACGATATATTTTACGGACGATATAAAAAGCAGGAAAAGGAACTTCTGCGCCGGTACATTGAACTGGCTCCGCGGGAGGATTTCAGAGATATTCTGGATGCCATTGATCAGTTTCTGTTCTTTGACAGCCGGAAAAAAATGCCGGGATGAGCGTTGCATTTTGGGAGAAAATCCATATAATAGAGTATATTAAACACTGCGGCGAGAAAGGTACAGCGCATCCGGCCGATGCTTCAGATAGATCCGGAATCCGGAGAGTGACAGCTGTCAGGTTTCCGGGCGGTAACGGCACATTGCAAGGTGCGGTTGCCGTTTACATAGAAGAAGCATGTGCGGCCGGTTTTGTGCGGCCTGAGGACAGGACGGGAAAATGAATTTTACATATCTGGTGCGGTGCTCAGATGGTTCTCTTTACTGTGGGTGGACAAACCGTCTGGAAGAGAGAGTGCGTGCGCATAATGAAGGAAGAGGCGCCAAGTACACAAAAAGCCGCCGGCCGGTTGAGCTTGTCTACTGCGAAACACATGCGACAAAAGAAGAGGCTTTAAGGCGGGAGGCAGCAATAAAGAAGATGACAAAAAGGGAAAAGGAAAAACTGGTGCAGAAGGGTAAGACGGAGGTCTCCCATGCACCCGGAATGCAGATAATCATATCACCGGCGAAAAAAATGCGGGAGTGCCGGGATGTGTTTGCGTGGAACAGGCTTCCGGCCTTCCTCGACAGAACGGAGGAACTGCTGTCGATACTTAAAGGATTTACTCCCGCTCAGCTGAAAGAGCTGTTTAAATCAAATGAAAAGATCACACAGGAAAACTTCCTGCGCTACCGTGATATGGATTTGAGGAAGGGACTGACACCTGCAGCCCTGGCATATGTGGGAATACAGTACCAGTATATGGCCCCTCAGATTCTGACGGGGAAAGCGTGGGAATATCTTTGTGCCCATTTATGGATTCTGAGCGGATTTTACGGGATTTTGAGGGCGGATGACGGCATTGTTCCCTACAGGCTGGAAATGCAGGCAAAGCTTGCCACAGATGCGGGCCGGGATCTCTATGCCTACTGGGGGCCGCTTCTGTATCAGACATTATCAGCACCGGAGGGAGCATGTATTCTTAATCTGGCTTCCAAAGAATACAGCAGAGCAATAGAACCCTGGCTTGGAAAAAAGGACAGGTTTGTGACGTGTGTGTTTGGTACGCTGTGTGACGGAACCATAAAGGTAAAGGCTACGGAAGCAAAGATGGCCAGAGGGGAGATGGTGCGTTTTCTGGCTGAAAAAGGAGCAGAGAACGCAGAAGCGGCGAAGGAATTTGATCGCCTGGGCTTTTCTTTTGATGCTTTGCGATCGGATGACACTTCCTTCGTTTTTCTTAAGTAAAAGAGGCGGAATATGATTTCATTTATTATCAGATGTTTTATTAAAAACAGGGAGGATGTGAAAAATCCGGAGGTCAGACGACAGTATGGAGTTCTGTGCAGTCTGGTGGGCATAGGCCTTAATATCTGTCTTTTTGCCGGGAAATATGCGGCGGGAGCAATAAGCGGATCCATTGCTATTATGGCTGATGCATTTAATAATCTTTCTGATGCGGGCTCTTCCCTGATTACTCTTATTGGATTTAAATTCGCGGGAATGAAACCGGATAAAGAGCATCCGTTTGGTCATGGAAGAATTGAATATCTGTCAGGGCTGGCAGTGGCATTGGCTATTGTTCTGATGGGAATTGAGCTGGGAAAGTCATCTGTTGAAAAAATCATTTCTCCCACGGCGGTTGATACAAGTCTGCTCTCTATCGGGATACTGGTAGTGTCAATTGCCGTAAAACTTTATATGAGCAGATATAACCGTAATATCGGAAAGAAGATTGACTCTGCGGCAATGAAGGCAACGGCTGCCGACAGTCTCAGTGATGCAGCTGCCACTTCGGTGGTTCTGCTGGCTATGCTTGCTCTGCATTTTACCGGCTATAATATAGACGGCTGGTGCGGTGTGCTGGTAGCTCTGTTTATCATTTATGCCGGCTATGGTGCGGCCAAGGATACACTGAGCCCTCTTCTGGGACAGTCTCCGGATCGGGAACTGATAGATGAGATACGGAATATTACTCTGTCCCATAAGGAGATTATCGGAATCCATGATCTGGTCGTGCATGATTATGGTCCGGGGCGCCTGATGATCTCCCTGCATGGAGAAGTGCCGGGAAACGGAAATATTTTTGAACTTCATGATGTGATTGATCAGGCGGAAAAGGAGCTCAAGGAGAAACTGGGCTGTGACGCCGTGATTCATATGGATCCGGTTGAGACAGATAATGAAACCATTCGTTCAGTTAAGGATGAGGTTGCCCGGCTGGTAATGAAAATAGACGGTAGAATAACGATACACGATTTCAGGATGGTATCCGGTCCCACTCATACAAATCTTATTTTTGATGCAGTTGTACCTTTCGGAATGAAAATGACGGATCAGGAAATAGTGGATGAGATAGCACGTCTTGTGAAAGAGAAATGGGAAAACTATTACGCGGTGGTTTCTATAGATCACGGATATGTTCTGTGATGCGGGGGATGAGAATGAGAGAGAAAAAAAGATTGTTTTATATGTTGCTTATCTGTCTGCTTCTTTCTTCAGGTGTCTTCGGGTGTTCAGGAGAAAAGGGTGCAGTTTCGCCCCCGGAAGGCGGATACATAGAATCGGAAGGAGCAGACTCTCAGACAGAGGAAAGCGGCTTCCCGGAAGACGGGGAAACGGAAGGTTCCTCTGATACGGAAAATGGAATCAGCATTCCGGGAGAACAGGGGGAACCGGGATTTACAGAGAGCCCGACTGCCGGTGCAGCTGAGACGGAGGATGAAACCGGGGAGGAACGGTTTGTACAGAAAAAAATTGTGATTGCAACAGATCTCCATTATCTGGCGGAGGATCTGTCAGGGCACCGGGGGCCGGCTTTTATGGATATGGCGCGCCGGGGGGACGGAAGAGTGCTTCAGTACGGCTGGGAGATTCTGGATGCTTTTCTTGATGAAATGCTGAAGGAAAAGCCGGATTTGGTGGTTTTGTCCGGGGACCTGACACTGGACGGAGAAAAAGAGAGCCACATCGAGCTTGCCTCCAGGCTGGAAGTGCTCACAGATAACGGAATAGAAGTAGCTGTAATACCGGGAAATCATGATATAAATAATACCAGGGCGAAACGGTATGTTTCAGACGGAACAGAGCGGGCAGAGACGATTAATGCCGATGAATTCAGGCAGATTTACGCAGATTTTGGCTATGTGGCTGCGGACAGCCGCGATCCGGCTTCATTAAGCTATCTGTATAAGCTGGATGATTATTACTGGCTTCTTCTGCTGGATTCCTGCCAGTATGATCCCGTAAACCGTGTGGGAGGAATGATTCGGAGAGAGACCTATGACTGGATGGAGGAGATTCTTGATGAGTCGTGGGAAGCGGGGGCTCAGGTTATTACCGTAAGCCATCACAATCTGCTGGAGCAGAGCGGTGTCAGCCGGGAATTTTATGACGACTGTACGATTGAGCACAATGAGGAGCTTATACGGATGCTGAGTGATTACGATGTGCGCCTTCATCTAAGCGGTCATCTGCATATACAGCATTATGAGGAGGATGAGGACAGCGGTATCTATGAGGTGGTTACGGGGTCCATGGCGATGGCACCCTGTAATTACGGTATTCTCCGGATCTGGAATGACGGGACGCTGCAGTATGATGCCAGGCCGGTGGATGTGAGCGGGTGGGCATCTGAAAATTCCTACAGCAATCAGAATCTGGTTCACTTCAAAGAATACAGTGAGGGCTTTCTTGCCGAGTCTGCATACCGTGACGCCATCGAAGATCTTCAGAGCCATATTCTGGAGAGGCGTATTTTCTTTACAGATGAAAAGATGGATGAGATGGCCCGGTTTTATGCGAATCTCTGTGTATATTACTATGGCGGACGCATGATAGAAATTGCCGATCATATAACAGAGGACAGAGCATATGGGTACTGGGACGAGATCGACTATGTCAGTGAACTGAGCGATTTTCTGAGAAATATCTTAGAGGATGAACCGGAAGATTTTGCACATCTGACATTGAGCTATTAAAGGGAGAGACGTATATGGCAGAAGAGAAAAAATCGCAGCTCACAACACTCTGTTATATTGAAAAGGACGGGTGCTATCTGATGCTCCATCGCATCAAGAAAAAGAAGGATGTGAATGAAGGAAAATGGATAGGCGTCGGAGGGCATTTTGAAAAGAATGAAAGTCCGGAGGAGTGTCTGCTGCGTGAGGTAAAGGAGGAAACCGGGCTTTGTCTCACTTCATGGAAGTTTCGCGGCCTGGTAACTTTCATTGCAAAGGGGTGGCCTACAGAGTATATGTGCCTGTTTACGGCAGATGGATTTGAGGGAGAACTGACGGAATGTAAAGAAGGAATTCTCAGCTGGGTTCCCTTTTCGGAGATTGAAAAACTGAATCTGTGGGAAGGAGACAGAATTTTTCTGAGTCTGCTTGCAAATGGAAGGGATTTTTTCTCTCTGAAACTGGAGTATGACGGGGACGTGCTGAAGCGATACTGTATAAACGGGGTAAGTTTTGAAGTGGAAAACAGGACAGAAATAGATGGGGAGAGAGGAGCAGAATGATAGGAACGGTAGTAAATGCGGCGACAATTGTGACGGGCAGCCTGATAGGAAGCGTGGTCAATAAGGGAATTAAAGAGGAATATCAGGGAGCTCTTTTCAATGCCATGGGACTGGCGGCTTTTATGCTTGGGGTAAATGCGGTGGTCAGTCACATGCCGGACAGCCAGTATCCCGTTCTGTTTATCGCAAGTCTGGCGATAGGAAGCTTTATAGGAACTGTACTTGATATAGATGGCCGTTTTAAGCGCCTGACAGGGCGGTTTACTTCCTCTAATCTGGGAGAGGGGCTTTCTACGGCGATTCTTCTGTTCTGTATTGGAACACTTTCCATTGTGGGTCCTATTGAGAGCGCTGTAAATGGAAATCATACATATCTTTTTACTAATGCCACGCTGGATTTTGTATCGTCTATGGTGCTTGCCTCAACTTATGGGATAGGGATTGCGGCAGCGGGAGTGGTCCTTTTTTTCTGGCAGGGACTTATTTACCTTGGGGCCAGCTTCCTGTCGGGGTTTTTATCTGATGCTCTGATGGCTGAAATCTCAATTGTCGGAGGTGTCCTGATCGCTACTTCCGGTCTTTCTATTCTGAAAATAAAGGACTGCAAGACCATGAATATGCTGCCGTCTCTGGCAGTTCCCGTGGTGTGGTTTCTTCTGGTGGGAGCGTTTTTCTGAATAAAAAGAGAGCGCGCAGCTGCAAATTGTTGGGGAACGAGGGTTTTGCAGTGCGCACTCATGAGGAATATACAATATATGGAAACCGGTTTGGGGAAACCGGCTGATTAGGCGGTTCAAACACTTTTATATTATAAAAATAATAAAGATTCCCGATATCTTTAACTTGATTATAACCTATTCATCGTATATAATCAAATTTAAATAAGAAAATAATAATTATAAATTTTTTGTTATAAAGAGGATGGCGGCGATTTTGCAGTTCTGAACTGCCGGATACCGCTGTCACATCAGAAAGGCATGCATAAAGCAGGCTGGAAACACAGGAGGAAGGATGTTCGACGGTAAAGAATACGTGTATGCGGTTTATGAGGAGAAAAGCTTCTCTAAAGCTGCACAGAAGCTGTATATTACGCAGCCGGCACTGAGTACGGCAATCAAAAAGGTTGAAAAGAAAATCGGAACGCCTATTTTTGACAGGAGTACGTCTCCCATTGGCCTGACACCGGGCGGTGAGGTATATATTGATGCAATCGAAAAGCTTTTTGCACTGGAGCAGAATACTCTTAACCAGCTCAATAATCTGAATGGTCTGCTGGCGGGAAAACTGTCTGTGGGAGGAACGATTTTTTTTACATCTTTTATTCTGCCGGGGCTTCTGGGAGAATTTTCCAGAAGATACCCTCAGATCAAGATTGAGCTGGTTGAGGGAACAACCACACAGCTGACAGAAAAGCTGGTTGCGGAAGAACTTGATCTGATTATAGATAATTCGGAGCTTGATGACAAAAATTATGAGAAGTATTATTATAGTACGGAAAGAATTATTCTGGCAGTTCCCAGAAGTTTTCCCATCAATCAGGAACTGGTGGAGTACCAGCTGACTGCAGAGGACATAGCAGCGGGACGTCACAGCCGGGAAGACTTTCCTCAGCTGCCCCTTCCGCGTCTTAAAAATACCCCGTTTATATTTGTGAAGGAAGAAAACAGTATTTATAAGCGCGGTGTTAAAATGTGCAGCCGGCAGAACTATACGCCCAATATTATTCTGAAGCCGGATCAGGTGGTTTCTGCTTTTAATATGGCGGGAAAAGGAGTTGGGGCGACGTTTATTCCTGACGGACTGGTCTCCAATCTGCCCTATGAGGTTCCTCTCTGCTATTACAAGATGGATGAAGAGTTTTCTGTCCGTCACGTCTATTTTTATAAAAAGAGGAATAAATACCTTACCAAGGCCATGGAGGAGTTTATCCGCGTGGCCGTGGGGGATGAAGCTTTCTGCCAGGTAAGGGATGAAAGGGAAAAGGAAAGCAGCGATAAAAGAGGGGCTGAAAGGGGAAGGGAAAAGAAGGCAGCGCTCCAGTAGGGGGGAGACTGTGCGGCATTTTGGACATGTCCGGTCTGAGGCTGCTGTGTGTTCCGGAAGATATGTATAAAGGAGAGGGGGGATATTCCTCTGGCTGGGCATATGCCTGAAGCAGAGGAATGTCCTTTTGCTTGCAGAGGGGACAGTGAGGAGGAATTGAGTGATGCGGAGAAAAGAAAGAGAAATAAATGAAAAAAAACTGCTGGAGCAGATTATGGAAGAATGCCGTGTGTGCAGCGTGGCTTTTTCTGATGATAAATATCCATATGTTATTCCGATGAACTTTGGCGTTTTGTGGGAAGAAAAACTGCCGGTGCTGTATTTTCACGGAGCTGCCACAGGTAAAAAAATTGATTGTATGGACAGGGACTGTCGGGTTGCTTTCTGTATGGCATCGGAAAAGGAATTAAAACTGAAAACCCCTGCATGCGGTTCTACAATGCTGTATGCCAGTGTATGCGGAACGGGATGCCTGCGCCGTGTGAATGACGGGAATGAGAAAATAAAAGGTCTGACGGCTGTTATGTGCCAGTACGACAGAACCAAAAAAGATTTTGAGTTCAGCAGAGAGGCTGCCGATGCAACACAGGTGCTTCGCCTGGATGTGGAGACAATTTCCGGAAAAAGCAACTGGATGAGGCAGGACAATGATGAATCGGACTGAGAGGCAGAGGGATGAAAATGTTTTATAATAGAGAAGAAGTTTGACAGTAAGGGACAGGAAAATGAAAGACTGGAAGAAGATACTGCCATTGATTATTCGCGGAGGGGAGCTGCTGATTCTGGCAGCACTGGTGTTTGCCGTCGTTTATTTTATACCGGACCCGGGGCGGCAGCCTGCATCCCAAACGGCAGGGCAGAAGGAAGAAACGGACATATATGAGACGGAACAGGCAGGTTCCGGGCAGGAGGAAATTCCTCAGACAGATGCAGCACAAGGCGAGAGTGCATCTGTGACAGAAGATTCGGACAGGAAATATTCTGCCGGGAAAAAGTCTCAGGAAAAAGAGGAGGAAGTTCCTGAAGAGGAAATAAAAGGACCGCCGGTACTTTTTCTGGCTACGGATATCCACTATCAGTCTCCGGAGATGACAGATTACCGCTCTGCCTTTGACAATTTTGTTCAGTGGAGTGACGGAACCATTGTGCCGTATCTGGATGCCATAACAGATGCATTTCTTGAGGAGGTTGTACGGGAAAGGCCGTCAGCTCTTATACTGAGCGGAGATATCTCACAGAATGGCGAACGGAAAAATCATGAAGCTCTGGCTGAAAAACTGCACCGTGTGCAGGAGTCCGGTATCCCGGTTCTGGTAATCCCGGGCAACCACGACATTAATCATCCGTGGGCAGCCACATATTTTGACGGCAAGACGGAGACGGCTGAAGGGACTGCACCTGAGGATTTTTATGAAATATATCATGAATTCGGGTATGACGGTGCATCTTCACGGGATCAAGGCTCCTTAAGCTATGTTTACAGAATCGATGACAGGTATTGGGTCATGATGCTTGATTCCTGTATTTATGAGCCCGTGCATGAAACAGGGGGACGAATCAGGACGGAAACTTTGGAATGGATGAAGGCTCAGCTTGAAGAAGCAGCCGCAGCCGGGGCGACCATAATTCCGGTGGCCCATCATAATCTTCTGAAGGAAAGTACTCTTTATCCGGAAGAGTGTACCCTGGAAAATGGAACAGAAGTGACAGAACTTCTGGAAGAGTACAAAATCCCCGTTTATCTCAGTGGTCATCTTCACCTTCAGAGAATAAAAAAACATGTAAATGGACCCTCCAGCGAAGATGGGTATGGAATATATGAAATTGTCACATCGCCTCTGACAATGTCTCCATGTCAGTACAGCGTGCTGGAATGGCAGGAGGACGGAAGTCTTGTGTATCATACACAGAAGGTAGATGTGGAGAACTGGGCGCTCCGGTATGGGGAAGAGGATGAAAATCTTCTGAATTTTTCTGCATATGCAGATGAGTTCCTTATAAAAACAGTGGCGAATCAGGCATTCATGGGTCTGGAGACAATTCCGGAAGAAAGGAAACAGCAGATGGCTGAGTTATACGGACGTCTGAACCGGGATTACTGCTCCGGAAAAAAGATTTCCGCCGGAGAGATAAAGAAAACGGAGGCATATCTGTACTGGGAGCGATACGGAGGAACGGGAGTATGGGCGGATCGCCTGGAGGCAATCTTAAATGATACAAAGAGGGATCATACATTTCTTTCGCTGACAGCGGGAGAGGATTTTCCGGGGACTCCGGGAGAAAATGAGGAAACTCAGGCAGACGTGGAACCGACTTCGGAAGACAGGTAAGGATATTGGAAGAAAGAGAGGAATGAACATGAACTATGAGGGAATTGTATACAGACCGCCGAGTGAGGCCAGAAGCCTTATTATTCAGGTAACCATTGGCTGTGCTCACAATACATGCACATTCTGTAATATGTACAAAGCAAAGAAATTCCGTATCAGAAAGATGGAAGAAATTATGGCGGATCTGGAGGAGGCGGCGGCAGGGCCGTTTGCTTCCTATATTCAGAGAGTTTTTCTGGCGGATGGAGATGCTCTGGTTATGAAGACAGAGAATCTGCTGGAAATTCTGGCAGCGGTAAAGCGCCTGTTTCCTCAGGTAACAAGAGTGGCATCTTACGGGACAGCACAGGACATTCTCAGAAAATCAGAAGAAGAGCTGACGGCACTGCGAAAGGCGGGGCTGGGAATTGTATATGTAGGTGCGGAGTCGGGGGATAATGAGATTCTTGCATATATTCAAAAGGGAGTAACGGCGGAAGAAGTGATTGCAGCGGGACAGAAGCTGAAGCGCTGCGGGATTCACACATCTGTTACGCTCATATCGGGCCTTGGAGGGCGCGAAAGAGTTGCACGTCATGCTATTTCCTGTGCAAAGCTGATTTCCCGGATGAATCCGGAATATGCGTCTTTCCTGACACTTCGCCTTTATGAGGGAACACCTATGTATGCAGATGTGGTAGAAGGACGTTTTCAGCGCATCACTCCGGATGAGATTGTGGAGGAAATGGAGACATTTCTGCAGAATGTGGATTCTCCGGGAACCGTATTCCGGACGAATCATGCATCCAATTATGTTGTGCTTGCGGGTACGTTAAATGAAGATATTCCCGCAATGCTTGAAAAGCTCCGGAATGTGAAAAAAACTCAGCACTACCGGGTTTTCCGGGAGACGGGAGATTTGCTGTAATTTTCCGGACCGGGGGAAGCGTCCGGAAAATTACAGCATTCTGAGTTCTGGAGTGTGCTTTTTTCCGAAGAAGTGCGCTCATAGTAGAAAATATACTGCTGCATAACGCCGGCGTATCCTCTGTAGCGGCTGAAATAGTCCTGAAGAATGGACGGCGCAATGCGGCTTTTGGGAAGACGGCAGTAGACATCTTCTCTGCGCGGATAGTAATGTTTCATGAAAATCTGGCGGATCCAGGTATCAACGGGAAATGCATCAATGTGGTGCAGGGCAAACAGACAGATGCAGTTGGCGACTTTTTCGCCTATTCCGTAGAGACCTGTCAGATAGTTCATGGCATCTGTGTAATTCATGCCGGAAAGAAGATCCAGGGAAAATTCCCCGCTGTTTACCGACCGGCACAGGCGGTAAAGGTATTTGGCGCGGTATCCCAGCTTAAGAGACGTCAGATCATCCAGAGTGGCATGGCCAAGTTCTTCCGGGGTGGGAAAAGTGAAAAATACTTTTCCCGCCTTTTTGGATGCGTCCGGAAGCGGTGTGCCGTAATGCGCTGACAAGAGCTCCACAGCTTCGCGTATTTTAGGAATTGTTTTTTGCTGTGACAGGAGAAATGTAACCATCATTTCCCAGAGATCCTGACGCAGAATACGAATTCCGTCTCCTGAGGCTGCCGCCTTTGTCAGATATGTATCTTCTTCCGGAATGGAACGGATGAACGCAGCATAATCCGTATCCAGATCGAAGTAATTTTTCCAGTAGGCAAGTTCATTTTCCGGGCAGTCAAGCAAAAGCTCTTTTCCGTTCTGGAAGATTTCCAGCCGGTGGGTTTTACTGATGGCAGACCAGCCATTTTCTGAAATCCGGGTCATGCGGAAGCACTGACCGGAATCTGCAATTTGTTTTAAGTCAAAATTTGTCATTTCTATCTTTTCCATACTGCTATTATAGCAAATTCCTTTTTTGAAGAAAGTATTAAAATTTGACAAATTTTCTTGCGGAGGCAAAACGGCTTTAGTATACTGGTTATGTCTGAAACAGAAAAGGGAGGAGGCCGGCCAATGATTTTTATCGGAGGAATCAGCTCCGGAATGAAGGAGATTGAATATTTAAAGACGGTTGTATGCAGCCGGTGCGGAGCATATGGGCGCTATCAGGTATATATGACGTATATGTATTTCAGCTTTTTCTTTATTCCGCTGTTTAAATGGAGCAAGCGTTTTTTTGTAAAAATGTCATGCTGCGGTGCTGTGTATGAGCTGGATCCTGAAATTGGAAAAAGACTGTTAAGAGGAGAAGATGTTGATATCCGTGAGTCAGATCTGACGCTTGTGGAAGATGGAAGAGGAAACCCGTGGGCATCGTCTCAGACAGCCGGCGGACAGAAAAAGCGCTGTTCTGCCTGCGGATATGAAACGCAGGAGGATTTCAGTTACTGTCCCAGGTGCGGGGCAGCTCTGGAGAATGAGGATTAGAGAAAATCTGCAGCTGACTTTAGCGAGACAGATATTATCAGGAAAGAGAGGCAGAATAAAAATGTTGGAGACAGGAATAAAGGGAAGACAGGAGATTACAGTCACAAAAGAAAATTCGGCCAGTGCGGTAGGCAGCGGACTTTTGGACGTATTTGCGACGCCTGCTATGGTGGCGCTGATGGAAAAGACGGCATGGATGAGCATTGCTCCCTATCTTGACGAGGGGGAAGGTACTGTGGGAACAAAGCTTGATCTGGCCCATACGTCAGCCACACCTGTGGGAATGCGTGTGTGGTGTGAAAGTGAACTGATTGAGGTGGACGGACGCAGACTTGTGTTCAAAGTTGAGGCGTTTGACGATAAGGGATCCGTGGGCGGAGGAACACATGAGCGTTTCATTATAAAAAATGAAAAGTTTATGGCGAAGGCGCTGGCCAAAAAAGATGCACAATAAGTGACGTCTGCAGTTTGGAAGGCAGATATGTTTTAAAATTCCGGCTTTTTAAGACGGAATGGGAGGGGGATTTTGCGGCAGTCGTGTCATCGGGCTCTGCCGGTGCATAATATCAGTGCACAGAGAGCCGGGGCTGCGGGCAGGGTCCCCTTTTTATCTGATATGGAAGGAAAGAAGGTGTTGTTCTGTGAAAATTACGTACATTCATCACAGTTCCTTTGTTGTGGAGCTGGAGAAATCAGTGCTTTTGTTTGACTATTTTACGGGGAAGCTTCCCATCCTGCCAAAAGAAAAAGAACTTATGGTATTTGCCAGCCATGCCCATGGAGATCATTATTCTCCCGCGGTTTTTGAGGCAGGAAAGGGACGGAATGATGTAAAGTACATTCTTTCCCGGGATATAGATGAGAAAACGGTGCCGGACGGTGTATCTGAAAAGGTCCGTTTTGTGGAGCCGGATGAGAAATTTATTGTTGATAATATCCGGATTGAGACACTTCGTTCAACGGATGAGGGGGTGGCATTCTGGATTTCCGCTGAAAACTGTGAGATTTATCATGCGGGAGATCTGAACAACTGGTGGTGGGAGGGAGAAGACCCGCAGTGGAATGAAAATATGGCCTCTGCTTACCGGAAGGAAATGCAAAAACTGAAAGGGCGGATCGCTGATGCCGCCTTTATACCGGTCGATCCGCGTCTGGGAAAATGGTTTTATCTGGGAGCGGAAGGCTTCATGAGAGAGGCATCCGCAAAGGCCATATTTCCAATGCATTTCTGGGAGAAATATGAGATTATTGAGTCTTTGAAAGAACATTCTTCCAGTGAGGGATGGGGAGATCGGATCAAAACAATACACAGAGAAGGCGAGGAATTTGTCATATGAGATTTGCATTTGCACATAACAATTTTAATGTAATCGATCTTGAAAAGTCATTAAAATTTTACCATGAGGCACTGGGGCTTGAGGAGGTGCGCCGCAAAGAGGCGCCGGACGGAAGTTTTATTCTTGTTTACCTGGGGGACGGAAAGACCGGATATCAGCTGGAACTGACCTGGCTCAGGGACTGGGAAAAAGATTCCTATAATCTGGGGGATAATGAGTTCCACCTGGCATTTACTACTGATGATATGGAACGGTCCCTGAAAAAACACAGGGAGATGGGCTGTGTCTGCTATGAAAATCCGGGTATGGGAATTTATTTTATCAGTGATCCGGATGGATACTGGCTTGAAATTGTACCGGAGAAACAGGGGAGGAACAAAGAATGATTATAACAAACGGGCGTGTGATTGATCCGGAAAGCGGATTTGATGAGACTGCTCATATCGTAATCAGAGAAGGACATATTGCGCAGATTCAGAGAGCGGCGGAGGGCGTGCCCCGGGCAGAGGACGGAGAAGAGATAATAGATGCTTCCGGTCTGATTGCAGCTCCGGGCCTTGTGGATGTGCACGTTCATTTCCGGGATCCGGGATTTACCTACAAAGAAGATATTGAAACGGGAGCGGAGGCTGCGAAGGCGGGAGGCTTTACAACAGTTGTATGTATGGCAAATACAAAGCCGGTAGCAGATACTCCAAAAACAGTTCGTTATATTCTGGAAAAAGGGAGAAAAACAGGAATTCACGTTCTGACAGCGGCTGCAGTATCAAAAGGTTTTAAAGGACAGGAGCTGACAGATATGAAAGCGCTGGCAGAGGCGGGCGCATGCGGTTTTACGGATGACGGGATTCCGCTGATGAATGAGAAGCTCGTCAGAGAAGCGATGGAGACGGCCGGTAAGCTGAATCTTCCGCTGAGCTTTCATGAGGAGGATCCGGCTTTTATCGTAAATAACGGGATTAATGCGGGGGCCGTTTCCAGGCAGCTGGGAATTTACGGTTCGCCGGCACTGGCGGAGGATTCTCTTGTGGCCAGAGACTGTATGATAGCACTTCACACAGGGGCCTCTGTCAACATCCAGCATATCAGTTCCCGGAATGCGGTGCAGATGGTTGCGCTTGCCAAAAGACTGGGGGCTGATGTGTGGGCGGAAGTGACACCCCATCATTTCTCTCTGGATGAGACGGCTGTGTTAGAGCACGGCACGCTGGCGAAAATGAATCCGCCCCTCAGGACGGCGGATGACCGGAAGGCGCTCATAGAGGGGCTCAAAGACGGGACAATTGACATGATTGCCACAGACCATGCGCCTCACAGCGCAGAGGAAAAGCAGAAGCCGCTCACAGAAGCGCCCAGCGGAATCATCGGACTTGAGACGGCGCTGCCGCTTGCCGTGACAAACCTTGTTAAAGCAGGGCATCTGACTTATCTGCAGCTGTTTGAAAAAATGTGCCTGAATCCGGCCAGACTTTATCGCCTGGAAAGCGGCAGGCTCAGAGAGGGAGCGGAGGCGGATATTGTAATATTTGACGACAGGGAGTCCTTTACGGTAGAGGGATTCCGGTCGAAAGCATCTAATTCCCCGTTCCTGGGGGCAAGTCTTTACGGACGGGTTCGCTGGACCATCTGCGGAGGAAAGATTGTGTATCAGGGATAGGGAATGCCTGAGAGGAAACAAATAAACAGCAGGGGGAAATTGTAGAATGAAAACCATGTTGAAGCGGGGAGCCGGCATACTGATGCCTGTATTCAGCCTGCCGTCTCCTTATGGAATCGGCACTTTTGGAAAGGCTGCATATGAATTTGCCGACCATCTGAAAAATGCGCGGCAGATGTACTGGCAGGTTCTGCCTATGGGCCCCACAAGCTACGGGGACAGTCCGTATCAGTCTTTTTCCGCTTTTGCCGGAAATCCGCATTTCATTGATCTTGATATACTTATTGAGGAGGGGCTGCTGACACAGGAGGAAGTGGATGCCTGCTTCTGGTCTGAGAAAGAGGATGAGGTAAAATATGATGCGCTGTATTATTACCGCTTTCCGCTTTTAAAAAAAGCGTATCAGAGAAGCGGACACAGGGAGACGACAGAGTACCTCAGATTTCTGGAGGAAAATGACTACTGGCTTCCTGATTACAGCCTTTATATGGCGCTGAAAGAAGAATTTGGCGGAAAGTCCTGGATGGAGTGGGATCGCGGCGTGCGTATGCATGAGCCTGCTGTAATAAAGGATTATGAAGAAAAACTGCAGGATGAAACAGATTACTGGAAATTTCTTCAGTTCAAGTTTTTTGAACAGTGGAATAAACTCAAGTCCTACACGGAAAAGCTGGGGATTCAGATAGTAGGGGATATCCCGATCTATGTTGCCGGGGACAGCGCAGATGTGTGGAGCCATCCGGAACTGTTTCAGCTGGATGAAGAAGAGCTGTTGCCGGTTCGGGTTGCCGGAGTTCCGCCGGACGCGTTTTCCGAGACGGGACAGCTGTGGGGGAATCCGCTTTATGACTGGGATAAGATGGAAAAGACAGATTTTTCCTGGTGGAAGAAGCGGATGGAGGATTCTGCAAAGCTCTATGATGTCATTCGGATTGATCATTTTATCGGAGTTGTGCAGTATTATTCAATTCCGGCGGGAGCGCCGGATGCCAGGGATGGCCGCTGGGAGAAGGGACCGGGGAAAAAGCTTACGGACGCCATTGGAGAGTCGGCAGGGAAAACGAAAATTATAGCGGAAGATCTCGGGATTTTCTGCCAGGATGTTAAGGATTTGCTGGAGGAGACAGGATATCCGGGAATGAAGATTATTGAGTTTGCCTTCAGCGGAGACAGATTTAATGAACATCTTCCTCACTGTTATACGCCGAATTCGGTTGTTTATGGAGGAACCCACGACAATGAGACCATGACCGGTTATTTCAGGGCTGATAAGCGTGAATGGTGGGAGCTTCAGTATATAGCCGATTATCTCGGTGCTGCTCATCAGAGCGAGGTGGTAGATCGCATTTTCCGGGCAGCTTACAGCTCTGTAGCCAGCGTGGCGATTTTTCAGATGCAGGATGTATTGCATCTGGACAATGAGGCACGTATGAATACGCCGGGAACAATCGGCGAGAACTGGAGATGGCGCATGACAGAGGGACAGTTTGGGCGGGAGCAGGAGGAGTATCTGGCCTGGCTGGTTGATATTTTCGGCCGCTTCTGACGGAAGAAAGGAGAAAAATGAGAAATTTACGGGGCATAAGCCGCAGAGTCACAGCAGTGCTCTGCGTGACAGCCGGGCTGGCGGTATTTTCTGCCGGCTGCGGAAAAAAGACAGATGTGACAGAGACAGAGAGTTCATTTACAGAGGAGACCGAAACAGCTGCGGAAAAAGAGACTGAAAAAGAGACTGAAAAAGAGACAGAGGCGCCTACTCTGGCACAGCCTGAGCGGGAGATGGATGAGATTCGTTCAGAAAAAGCTGCCGGTATTCTGACAGGAACGGTTGAGGATGCGGCCATGAATACAATTGTGGTCGCCAATGATCAATTTCCTGATGGCGTTACATTTTCAAAGGAAGATGCGGCTGTCAGCCTGGAAGACGGACTTTTGCTGGATGAAGAGGTTACCGTATTTTACCTGGGAACTCTTGCGGAGGACGGAAAGCTGGAAGACGGCAGTGTTCCGGCGGCACAGCTTGTGCGTGATGTGAGAGAGGGAGATGAAGAGCGGCAGGCCGGTATTGTTTCCGGTAAGGTTCTTGGAATGGGAATGAGTGTCCTTACCATCCGGACAGCCGATGGACAGGAGATTTCTTTTGAGCAGGATCCCAAACCGGTTAACCTCACGGACGGTCCGGCTGACGGGGAAGAGGTAAGTGTGCTTTATTCCAATGAAAAGGACATCCCCTGGTATGTGCCGGAATTGATCTGGACGGAGTAATTAACTGCAGTCAGCAGCTGCCGATAATACTTGACATATGTCGGAAACGATCTATAATGAAAATATAAATGGCATATGCCAGAAAAAAGAAGGGAGATAAGATGCCCAGACCATGCAAGAAAAGGCGCATTTGTGCGGAGCCGTCCTGCGGCTGTTTCGGTCCCCGGGGAACTGATAACCCGACCCGTCCCGTGGTCCGCATGACACTTGACGAGTTTGAAAGTATACGGCTGATAGACTGGGAAGGACTGACCCAGGAGCAGTGTGCGGTTCGTATGGATGTGGCCCGGACAACAGCGCAGGCGATATATGGAAGTGCCCGACAGAAGCTTGCGGAGTTTCTTATAAAAGAAGCGGAGCTTGTGATAGAAGGAGGCAATTATGTCGTCTGTGGAGGCGGGATCCCTGAATGCGGACGTGTCTGTCCGCGCTGTCAGAGAGAAAATATCCGTCGCCATGCGGCTGCAGTGCAGGGAGCGGACACGGAAAATCCCGTAAACGGCAGGGAGGAGAATAAAATGAAGATTGCAGTAACGTATGAAGACGGTCAGGTTTTCCAGCATTTTGGACACACAGAGAAATTTATGGTTTATGAAGTGCAGGAAGGGCGTATTTCTGAGAAAACACTCCTTGATACCAATGGAAACGGACATGGTGCGCTGGCCGGATTTCTGGCTGAAAATGGCGTGGAGGTTCTGATCTGCGGCGGAATCGGAGGAGGAGCTCAGATGGCGCTTCAGGAGGCGGGAATCCGTTTTTACGGAGGTGTCTCGGGAAGCGCGGATGAGGCAGTGCAGGCTTTTCTTGACGGAACTCTGGGATACGATCCTGATGTGCACTGTGATCATCACGGCGAAGGGCATGAAGGCCATCACGGCGGAGAATGCGGAGGGCATCATGCAGGCGGCGGCCATCATTCCTGCGGCCACTAGAAGACACGGTTAGTAACTGTTTTTTAAAGATTCGGAGAGCGGCCGGCAACAGGGGAGTTTTTCCTCTTGTCCGGGCGCTCTCCCGATTTTACTGCAGCTTCAATTTTGCAAAATGGGTACTTGCAAATTTAGGATTTTCCTGTAAAATAGAATAGACATGATGAAGGGGCCCGCTTAGAAGCCTCTTTTTGTTGCGGAATGAACAGTAATAGAAGGGATGGAAAGAACACTGTCATGATTAGTACTAGCAATGTAACACTGCGGGTGGGAAAAAAAGCGTTGTTTGAGGACGTAAGCATTAAATTTACGGAGGGAAACTGCTATGGCCTGATCGGGGCCAACGGAGCCGGCAAGTCCACCTTCCTTCGTATCCTGTCGGGACAGCTGGAACCGACAAACGGCGAGGTAATTATTACACCGGGCCAGCGTTTATCCTTTCTGCAGCAGGATCATTTTAAATATGATGCCTATCCCGTACTTGATACGGTTATCATGGGAAATGCAAGGCTTTATGAGATTATGAAGGAAAAAGAGGCCATCTACATGAAGGAGGACTTTACGGAGGAGGATGGAGTAAAGGCCGCAGAACTGGAAGGAGAGTTTGCTTCCATGAACGGATGGGAGGCAGAATCAGATGCTGCCAATCTCTTAAATGGCCTTGGCATAGAGACGGAATTTCACTATAAACAGGTAAGTGAGCTGACGGGCCCCCAGAAGGTAAAGGTACTGCTGGCGCAGGCGCTCTTTGGAAATCCGGATATTCTTCTTCTTGATGAGCCGACGAACCATCTGGATCTGGATGCCATAGCCTGGCTTGAAGAGTTCCTGATCAATTTTGACAACACGGTTATTGTGGTATCCCACGACAGATATTTTCTCAATAAAGTCTGCACACAGATTGCAGATATTGATTACGGCAAGATTCAGCTTTACGCCGGAAACTATGATTTCTGGTATGAGTCCAGCCAGCTGATGATCAAGCAGATGAAAGAAGCCAACAAGAAGAAGGAGGAAAAGATTAAGGAACTGCAGGAGTTTATCCAGCGTTTCTCGGCCAATGCCTCCAAATCCAAACAGGCCACTTCAAGAAAAAGAGCTCTGGAGAAAATTGAGCTGGATGAGATCAAGCCTTCCAGCCGTAAATATCCCTACATTGATTTCCGCCCTGACCGGGAAATCGGAAATGAAGTTCTCAGTGTGGAGAATTTAAGCAAGACGATTGACGGAGTTAAGGTTCTGGACGGAATTTCCTTTATTCTGGGGCGAGAGGATAAAGTGGCGCTTGTAGGCCCCAATGAGCTGGCTAAAACAACACTGTTTAAAATCCTGTCCGGAGAGATGGAGCCGGACGAGGGAAGCTATAAATGGGGACTGACTACAACACAGGCATACTTCCCCAAAGATAACAGTGCCGAATTTGCCAATGATGATACGATTGTTGACTGGCTGACGCAGTATTCTCCCGTTAAGGATGTGACATATGTCAGGGGCTTTCTGGGGAGAATGCTTTTCGCCGGAGAAGACGGCGTGAAAAAAGTGCGGGTTCTTTCCGGAGGAGAGAAAGTTCGCTGCATGCTGTCCAAGATGATGATTTCCGGAGCCAATGTGCTTATGCTGGATGAGCCGACAGACCATCTGGATATGGAGGCAATCACAGCGCTCAACAACGGTATGACAAAGTTCCCGGGAGTGATTATATTCTCATCCCGCGATCATCAGATTGTAGAGACGACGGCAAACCGGATTATGGAGATTGTGAACGGAAAACTGATTGATAAAATCACGACCTATGACGAATATCTGGCAAGTGATGAGATGGCAAGAAAGCGCCAGGTATTTACAGTTACAGACAGTCAGGAGGAGGACGACTGACTGCTGTGAGTGTCCGGCAGAAAAAACGCCCGAACTCCGTTTTTGGAACGGTAGTCCGGGCGTTCGCCATTTTGCAAATGCAGCAGAAGAAATCTGTCTGTCCGGCTGTTTATACCGGATGTTCGGTATCCTTTTCTTCGGAGGCTCTTGCCTTCTTTTTCTTTTCAGTTGTTTCGCGGTATGACAGATAATTTACATAATCAATCAGCATCTTTTTTGAGGAGCTGTTAAAGGAACATACATGGCATACAAAATCCCCGACAGTAATGTTTTTCAAGAGGGAGTCAGAGAATTCCGGCGGGATTTTCTGATAAGGAACTCTGCCCAGGAGATAGTCGGCACTTACTTTATAGTAGTTGGCAAGATTTACCAGATGGCGCAGAGGCAGATCGTTGCGGTTTGTCTCGTATCGGGAATAAATCTGCTGGGTAGTGCCCAGAAGCTTTGAAATCTCTTCTTGTGTCTTGCCTTCCCGTTCTCTGAGAATGCGGAGGCGTTCGCCCACACTTTCCATAGAATATCCCCCTTTCTTACGCGTCCCAGTTGTGAAAATAATCTAGCATACATTTAAAAGGTTGTAACAAATTACACTTAAAAGAATGTATAAATAAAATATAAACACTATTTTTGATGTAAATAAAATGCATCCGGGCATTTAATTAAAAATATAACGAAGAATATTTATTGTTAATTATCTATAATTGGTTTATCCTGTGATGAATCAGGAGGATTTTTCATTATACCTGCAGAAGCTCTGCATTTCGACAGTAAAATTTATTATAATATATACCTGCAGACAGCTCTTCTTTGTGGAGGCATGCTGACCCCGGATTCCCGTTCGCCGGGTGTGAATCCTCCATATGAGCAGTAACGGTTTACATAGCAGTGAAATTATATTAAAATGAAAAAAGATAAAAAATTATAATAGCGCGGGGTCTAACGCGGAGAGGAGACAGATATGAGTCAGAAGCCAGTACTGGTTATTATGGCAGCCGGAATGGGGAGCAGATACGGAGGCTTAAAACAGATTGATCCGGTTGACAGAGAGGGCGATATGATTATTGACTTCTCTCTTTATGATGCCAAAGAGGCCGGATTTGATACTGTGATTTTTATTATCAAAAAATCGATAGAAAAAGAATTCAAAGAGCATATCGGGAATCGAATAGAAAAGCATATGAATGTAAAATATGTTTATCAGGAAAATGACAGGCTGCCGGAAGGCTTTTCAGTGCCTGAAGGACGGGTAAAGCCCTGGGGAACAGGACATGCTGTTCTGTGCTGCCGTGATATTATAGACGGGCCGTTTGCTGTGATTAATGCGGATGATTATTATGGAAAGACTGCATTCAAGGCGATTTATGACAGACTTTCCGCTCAGGAGGACAATGACAGATATCAATATGCGATGGTAGGGTATCAGCTTTACAATACCCTCACGGAAAACGGGCATGTAGCCCGGGGGGTATGCAGTGTGGATGAACATGGAAAGCTTGAGGACATTCATGAGCGTACCCGCATTGAAAAACATGGAGACCGGGCGGAATTTACGGAAGATGAGGGTACAACCTGGGAATATCTTGGGCGTGATACCATAGTTTCCATGAATATGTGGGGATTTACCAAAAGCATTCTTGACGAACTTGAGACACGCTTTGTGCCGTTTCTTGGCCGGGAGCTTCAGAAAAATCCCCAGAAATGTGAGTATTTCCTTCCGTTTATTGTGGATGAACTGTTAAAGGAAAATAAGGCTGAGGTAACGGTTCTTGAAAGCCCGGATCGCTGGTACGGTGTGACCTACAAAGAGGACAAAAAGATGGTAACACAGGCACTGCAGGCGATGAAAGACAGCGGACTTTATCCTGCAATTTTATGGGGCTGAGAAAATTGCATATTTGGAAAATGCCGTGCCTTCTGGCGGGACCTGCGGATGCGGACGGAGTATATTATTTTTTCAGGAAACGCATAAAATAGAACATAGACGCAAAAAGAGAGGAAATGATTATGGAAAGAGTATGGAAAAGTCTGCCGTTCAGGCTGATTCTGGGGGTTGTTATCGGCATAGGAGCCGGGCTTGTAGCCAATCGGGGCTTCATGCATGTGATTGTAACACTGAATTATATATGCGGCCAGCTGATATCCTTCTGTGTTCCGCTTATCATTATAGGGTTTATTGCCCCTTCTATTACAAAACTTGGGAAAAATGCATCCCGGATGCTTGGGATTGCTCTGGTGTTAGCGTATGTATCTTCTATCGGAGCAGCGTTTTTTTCTATGTCTGCCGGCTATCTTCTGATTCCCGGAATGTCTGTTTCGCCTGCGACGGAAGGTTTGAGAGAACTTCCGGATGTTGTGTTTCAGCTTAAGATTCCTCCCATTATGGAGGTTATGAGCGCACTGGTATTTTCTGTGCTTCTGGGACTTTCCGCCACATGGACAAAGGCGGATACGTTTATCCGTCTTTTAGATGAATTTCAGAAGATTGTTCTGGAGGTTGTAAAAAAGGTTGTAATACCGCTTCTTCCGTTCTATATTGCATTTACGTTCTGTTCACTGGCGTATGAAGGCTCCATTACAAAACAGTTCCCGGTTTTTGTGAAGGTTATCATCATTGTAATGGTGGGGCATTATATCTGGATGGCTCTTCTGTACGGTCTTGCCGGGCTTTATTCCGGACGGGATCCCAGAAAGGTTATCAGGCACTACGGTCCTGCCTATATTACGGCCGTGGGTACAATGTCTTCTGCAGCCACACTGGCGGTGGCTTTGGGCTGTGCGAGAAAAGCCGAGCCCACACTCCGGGATGATATGGTTGATTTCGGAATTCCCCTGTTTGCCAATGTGCATCTTTGCGGTTCTGTGCTGACAGAAGTGTTTTTTGTAATGACTGTGTCAAAAGTGCTTTACGGAACACTTCCCCCGCTGCCCACAATGATTCTTTTCTGTGTTCTTCTGGGAGTGTTTGCAGTGGGAGCGCCGGGAGTTCCGGGAGGGACGGTTATGGCATCTCTCGGTCTTATTACGGGAGTTCTTGGATTCGGAGATACAGGTACGGCACTTATGCTGACGATTTTTGCGCTGCAGGACAGTTTCGGAACAGCCTGCAATGTGACGGGAGACGGAGCACTGACACTGATGCTGACCGGCTATGTGGAGAAGCATCATATTGAAAGACAGTCACTGCAGATTGACCTGTAAAGGTCAGAAAATACGGGATGACAGAGAGAGGAATTATACGAAGATGAAAAAATTGATTTCCTGGAATGTAAATGGCCTTCGCGCCTGTGTTGGAAAAGGTTTTCTGGATGTTTTCAGACAGCTGGATGCTGATATATTCTGTATTCAGGAGAGCAAAATGCAGGCGGGACAGCTGGAGCTTAAGCTGGACGGCTATTACCAGTACTGGAGTTATGCAGAAAAAAAGGGGTATTCAGGCACTGCGCTTTTTACGAAGGAGGAGCCTCTTTCTGTCGCTTATGGTCTTGGCATAGAGCAGCATGATCACGAGGGCAGAGTTATTACGGCAGAGTTCCCTGATTATTATGTGGTAACATGTTATACACCTAATTCTCAGGAGGGACTCGCCAGACTTTCCTACAGGATGGAGTGGGAAGATGATTTCAGAAAATTCCTGAAAAAGCTGGAAGAAAAAAAACCGGTAATTTTCTGCGGCGATTTGAATGTGGCCCATCAGGAGATTGATCTGAAAAATCCTAAAACGAACAGAAAAAATGCCGGTTTTACAGATGAGGAGAGGGAGAAATTCACACAGCTTCTGAATGCGGGGTTTATCGATACGTACCGCTATTTTTATCCTGACAGGGAAGGCATATATTCCTGGTGGTCGTATCGTTTTAAAGCCCGGGAGAAAAATGCAGGATGGAGGATTGATTATTTCTGTGTTTCCAAATGTCTCGCTGATCGGCTGAAATCGGTCGAGATCCACACGGAAATTATGGGATCTGATCACTGTCCGGTGGAACTTGAGATAAAGGAACGTGATGAAGCATGAATTTAGTGACCGCAGAGCATCTGAAAAAAACATACACGGAGCGTCAGCTTTTTAATGACGTATCTTTTTCTGTTAATGAAGGGGAAAAAATAGGGCTGATTGGAATTAACGGAACAGGAAAATCAACTCTTTTAAAAATAATAGCCGGTCTGGAAGAGCCGGATGAGGGAAGTGTGGTAAAGGCCAGAAATCTCTACATCCGTTATCTTCCGCAAAATCCTGTATTTGAGCCGGGGCAGACGGTTCTTGAATGTGTGCTGAGAGAAAATATGCAGCATGAGCATTCCTGGGATCTGGAGGGGGATGCAAAAAGCATTCTGAATCGCCTGGGAATTACAGATTATCAGGCGAAGGTTGATACGCTGTCAGGTGGACAGAAAAAAAGAGTGGCTCTGGCCGGAGTCCTGCTGTCTTCGGCAGATCTTCTGATTCTGGATGAACCGACCAATCATCTGGACAGCGATATGGCTGACTGGCTGGAAAATTATCTGAAGAAATTTCGCGGTGCCCTTCTGATGATCACGCACGATCGGTATTTTCTGGACAGTGTTTCGAACCGGATTGTGGAGCTGGACAAGGGGGAACTGTACAGTTATCAGACAAATTATGCAGGATTTCTGGAGCTGAAAGCGGAGCGGCAGGCTATGGAGCAGGCAACAGAGCGCAAACGTCAGTCCATTCTCCGTACGGAGCTTGCCTGGATCCGGCGCGGAGCCCGGGCGCGCAGCACCAAGCAGAAAGGCCGGATTAAGCGTTTTGAGGAATTGAGCGCGGCGGAAGGCCCTGTGGCTGATGAGGCAGTTGAGATGAGCTCTGTCTCCAGCCGTCTGGGGCGTACTACAATAGAGATATCTCATCTGAGAAAAGGGTATGGAAATCAGATTCTGATCGCTGATTTTTCGTATATTTTTCTTAAAAATGACAGAATCGGAATTGTGGGGCCCAACGGATGCGGAAAGTCAACACTCATGAAAATGATAGCGGGGTGGGTTCAGCCGGACTCCGGGAGCCGTACAATAGGCCAGACGGTAAAAATGGGATATTTTTCTCAGGAAAATGAGGATATGGACGAAAGTCTCCGCGTGATAGATTATATAAAGGAGATAGCGGAATATGTACGCACGCCGGAGGGGCTTGTATCGGCATCTCAGATGCTGGAGCGTTTTCTTTTCCCTTCTCATGTGCAGTATACAGTAATCAGCAAGCTTTCAGGAGGCGAGCGGCGCCGGCTTTACCTGCTCAGAATTCTTATGAGTGCGCCTAACGTCCTTCTTCTCGACGAGCCGACAAATGATCTGGATATTGAAACGCTTACCATTCTCGAAGATTATCTGGATCGGTTTGACGGGATTGTGATTGCTGTTTCTCATGATCGGTATTTTCTGGACAGAGTGGCGCGGCGGATATTTGCTTTTGAGGGGAATGGAGCGCTTCGTCAGTACGAGGGCGGTTATACGGATTATCAGGCGGCCAGACAGGAAGAACAAAGTGAGAGCGAGGGAGAACTGACCGGCGCCGGAAATGACCGAAAGTTACCGGCATCATCCGGTACAGAGCGCCGGAAAGACGACGGACGCCGCCGTGAGAAAAAATTAAAGTTTTCTTATGTGGAGCAGCGGGAGTGGGAAACCATAGAAGCGGAGATTGAAAAACTGGAAGAGGAACTGGCAGAGCTTGAAAGACAGACGGAGGCATGTGCCAGTGATTACAGTGCGCTCAGTGAACTCATGAAAGAGAAGGAGGAGAAAGAGGCGCAGCTGGAGCAACGTATGGAACGCTGGATGTATTTAAATGATCTGGCGGAGCGGATAGAGGCACAGAAATAGGAGTCGGTGCCGGATTGGAGAGGGACGAGTGAAAGCAGATAAACTGGTCAGAAGGACAGCAGAATACAGAAGTTATATTCCGGGTGTCACAAAGATTCAAGGCGGAGTCCACATCTGTGTAAAGAGCTCGGGAGAGGAGCTCAGTCTGGTTATTTGTGAGGAGGGAAAGCGGGGCAGGAAGCAAATTCCATTTTCTCCGGATGATCGGATCGGCGATATATGGACGATGGAACTTATGGGCGAAGATTTTTCGGGTCTCATATACTGTCTGGAAGAGGACGGCAAAGAGGTGCCGGATCCCTGCGGGAAGGAGTTTGCCGGACGGGAGCGCTGGGGAGATTCCAGGCAGGCCAAAAAGACAGCATATACACGCCTGGTTTGTGAGGACTATGACTGGGAAGGCGATCGTCCTCTTAAGCATTCCTATAATGAGACGATTCTCTATCGTCTCCATGTAAGGGGATTTACAAAACATCCCTCATCCCGGACTGAAAACAGGGGAACATTTCAGGCGATAACTGAAAAGATACCATACCTGAAGAATCTGGGTGTTACAGCTGTGGAACTCATGCCGCCCAATGAATTTACAGAGGTTCTCATGGAAAATGGAGCGGATGGCAATCCGTATGCTACGGGCGAGCCTACAGGAAAGATAAATTACTGGGGATATGGGGAAAGCTGGCTTTTTGCGCCGAAGAGCGCATATGCTTCGGGAGCAGAAAAACATGCGGTGCGGGAGTTCAGGGATCTCGTAAAAGAACTTCACAGAAACGGAATTGAAATTGTGATAGAGCTGTATTTCACAGGAAAAGAGGGGACAGCTCTCATTCAGGAGGCCGTGAGAAGCTGGGTATATGACTTTCATGTGGATGGGATTCATCTGACAGGCGCTGTACCGGCGGATATTCTGGCGGATGATCCTCTGCTGGCTGACACAAAGCTGTTTGCACTGTCCTGGAATGGCAGAGAATGCGGGGAAAAGGTGCACGGCAGAAGGCATCTGGCGGAGTATAATGACGGGTTTATGATTGATATGAGGAGAGTCCTCAAAGGCGATGAAGATCAGATAAGCGGTCTGATTTTCAGAAACCGGCGCAATCCGGCCGGCTTTGGTGTGATTAATTACATGGCCAACACAAACAGCCTGACGATGATGGACATGGTGTCCTATGAGAGAAAGCACAACGAGGCAAATGGCGAGGGGAACCGGGACGGAAGCGATTATAATTATACGTGGAACTGTGGGGCTGAGGGCCCGTCACGCAAGAAAAAAATTCTGCAGATGAGGCGAAAACAGCTGAGAAATGCGTTTGTACTGCTTTTTCTGAGTCAGGGGACGCCTCTGATTCAGGCGGGGGATGAGTTTGGGGATTCCGCCGGCGGAAATAATAATGCATACTGCCAGGATAATTCTGTTTCGTGGCTGAACTGGGATCTTCTGGAGTCCAACCGGGATATTTTTGAATTCGTAAAATATATGATCGAATTTCGCAAAAAGCATTCCGTGTTTCACATGGATGTAGAGCCTAAGAACATTGACTATCTGGCGTGCGGGCATCCGGATGTTTCCTATCACGGAGTAAAAGCGTGGTGTCCGGAGTTTGAAAATTTCCGCCGTCAGCTGGGAATCATGTACTGCGGCGAATATGGACGCAGAGAGGGGAATGCTCCGGATGATTATTTCTTTGTGGCATACAATATGCACTGGGAACCGCATGAATTTGCACTTCCCAAGCTTCCCAAGGAACAGTACTGGCACATCTGTCTGAATACAGATGACGATGAAATAAATGGAATATATGGCGATGGAATGCAGCCGCGTCCGGAAAATCAGAAACAGTTTCTGGTGCCTTCCAGGAGTATTGTGGTTTTTCGGGGACTTGAGGACAAAAAGGAGGCGGCTGTCTCAGGGAAAGGATTGGAAGAATGACAGCAATTCCGGGATACAGATTATTGACATTGGGTCTGACGGCTGTTTTGACGGCGGGATTTTTATTTGCACCTTTACAGGGGAAGAAGGAAGAAACTCCGGTAGAGGCGTTTTCGGCAGGACCGGGTTTTGAGGCAATGCATTATTCGGATTCTTATGCAGTTTACCAGTGGGCACTTTGCAATACAGGCATTCTCAAGCTGGTGCCCAATGCAAAAAACCTTCCGGATAATACAGATACGGATGGCAGCAGCGCAGGACCTGCATGGGAGAGCGGTGCCGCGCTTACATCGGTGTCGGGGATTGATCTGAATATTGAAGCTGCCTGGAAGAAATATGATGCAAGGCCGGAAAAACGTCAGGTGGTTGTGGCGCTGATAGATACGGGGGTGGATTACACCCATCCGGAACTGGCAGATGCAGTCTGGATTAATTCTGATGAAATTGCCGGGGACGGGATTGATAATGACGGAAACGGCTATGTGGACGATGTATACGGCTGGAATTTCTATGATAATAATAACCATGTGTTCACAGGCAGTGACGACAGGCATGGAACTCATTCGGCGGGGACTATAGCAGCAGCCCGGGACGGGATAGGAACAGTCGGAATATGTGACAGTGATTATGTAAAAATCATGGTTATAAAGACGCTGGGAACGTCTGCCGGCGTGGGGACGGCTTCTGATGTGATTAAAGCTATTGAGTACGCCCAGGCGAACGGTGCAGTCATCTGTAATCTCAGTTTCGGAACTGCGAAATACAGTGAGGAGCTGTATCAGACTATGAAAAATTCCGGAATGCTTTTTATCGTGGCAGCCGGCAATGGAGACGAATCCGGCAGGGGATATGACATTGACGGCGAACCGGTATATCCGGCCAGCTTTGATTTGGACAATATTATTTCGGTTGCAAATCTGCAGTTTGACGGCAATCTGGATAAAGCATCAAATTTCGGGGTCAAAAGTGTCGATCTGGCTGCTCCGGGAAATTACATACTGAGCACTACTTCCGGCGGAGGGTATGGATATATGAGCGGCACATCGATGGCAGCGCCCATGGTAACGGGAGCTGCGGCAATGCTGTATTCCTATGATACATCTCTTTCGGTTACTGATATAAAAGGCCGGCTTTTAAATTCTGTGCACCGTTTAAGCTCCCTTCAGGGAAAGACGGCAACAGGAGGAATGCTGGATATATCTGCAGCCTTTGCTCTGTCAGAAAATTAGCGTTTCAGGTTTGAGAGGCGAAATATGAAAAACAAAAAATTATCTTGAATCAGCCGGAATTATGTGCTAGTATAAATGTGACAAGTAAATAACAAAACATATAAATTCTTCGGGGCAGGGTGCGATTCCCTACCGGCGGTACAGTCCGCGAACCGCTTTGGCGGCCGATTCGGTGCAATTCCGAAACCGACAGTATAGTCTGGATGAGAGAAGAGGTTGGAGTCAGCATAGTATTTCCGTTGTATCGGAAAGTGCAAAGTCCGGCAGAAATTCTTCCCAGGTCCCTGAGACCTGGGTTTTTTTGAGATAAATGTGGATTTTGCTGCGAGATAAAGAGTTTCCGGATTGCGAAAGAGCGCGGTAAATAAGGAAGCTTTTGAGATGGACGGACTCCCCTTCGGAGAATTTGAAAATCGGAAGGAGTATGGGAGTATGAATACGAGAAATGGAAGAACAACAGGTGCGGGTGCGTCGGGATGGAGCATACAGAAGCTGATTTACACAGGCATGCTGGCGGCGGTTGCCGGCGTTCTGATGTCGCTGGAGTTTTCCGTTCCCATGATGCCGCCTTTTTATAAGGTGGATTTCAGCGATGTGCCGTCGGTTGTCGCGGTTTTTCTTATGGGACCGGTTGCAGGAGCCTGTGTGGAAGTTATCAAAATTCTGATCAAACTGTTTACAGTGGGAACCAACTCCATGTATGTGGGAGAGCTGGCCAATCTGATTGGAGTGATTTTGTATGTCGGACCCCTTTGGTATTTCTATAAGAAACTGGGCGGTACAAGACGTGCGGCAGTAGAAGCGCTTCTTATCAGTATTGTGATTCGGACCGGGTTTGCCTGCTTTACAAACGCATTCATTACCCTGCCGCTTTATGCAAAGGCAATGAGTCTCCCGCTGGATGAGGTTATCCGAATGGTGGCAGCAGTTAATCCTGCAATTAAGGATCTCAATGGTTTTATTATTCTGGCAACCATTCCGTTTAACGTATTGAAAATCGGCCTTAATTATGTGGTGGGACACCTGCTCTACAACCGTCTGCTGGCAGCCCGTGTGGTTCCCAAGACAGTATAGCAGTTAAATAAGACAGGACTATTCTGCGGGGCGCTGCAAGGGAGCAGCGCCCTGCGGCTGTTCAGGTGTTATATGACAGAGGAAAGGAAGGCAGATACAGAAATGATACGAAATTACCGCGATTTAACACGGCAGGAAATGGAACAGGTAGACAGGGAGAACACAATTGTTCTGATCCCTCTGGGGGCTCTGGAGCAGCATGGAAATCAGGCGCCCCTGGGAACAGATGATATTATTGCAGAAGCTATGGTAAAGGAGATAGAAAAGGCGCTGGAGGCCGAGGGAGAAAAGGATTTTCCCATGCTGGTATTTCCTGTCATGCCCATTGGTCTCAGTACCGAGCACAGAAATTTCTGCGGTTCTGTCACACTGCGTCCGGACACGTACTACCATATGCTCTATGATATAAGTGTCAGTCTGGCGCATCACGGCTTTAAGAAACTGGCATTTCTGGTGTGTCATGGGGGGAATGCTCCCATTGTACAGATTTTGAGCAGAGAGCTGAGAAGTGAGCTGGGGATTTCGCCGTTTATTCTCACATCGGGCGCTTTCAGCCATCCTGATGTGACGGCCACTATTTCTCCGGGAAATATATGGGATTTTCATGGGGGAGAGATGGAGACTTCCATGGTTATGGCTGTGGATGAGAGCCTGGTTAAGCTGGAGCTGTCAGAAGCAGGGATTCCAACAGCTTTTGAACATAACAGGGCTTTGAAGCCTTATGGAAATGTTTCAATCGGATGGATATCGGAAGACTGGAAAACGAAGGATGGAAAACCCATCGGAATCGGCGGCGATCCGTCAGGAGCAACCGCAGAGAAAGGAAAAATCATTCTTGAAACGAGTGCGAAGGTTCTGATTCCGGGACTGAAAGAGATTAGGGAATGGAAAGACTGACAGAATAATAAAACCCCTGTTCGGAAATCTGCAAATGCAGGATGACCGCGCAGGGGCTTTCTTTTATGAACGGGTGCGGCTGTCCGGTATCTCCGACAGTGACGGGGAAGGCGGTAAAAGTTAGACCTCCCATCGCCCGGAGGCGCCGCAGGGGAGACAGAGTTCGCTTCCTGACACCGGAAGGCCAAGTTCATCGGAGACAACAGTGCCGCCAAACCGGGGCTTCAGAGCAGTTGATATCATATAAGTCAGCACAGAGGGCGCAAGACCGGTTGTATAGGAGTTTACCAGGAAAAAAAGCGGCTTGTCTGACAGAAGTTTTGAACACAGGGTAATAAAAGGAAAAATAGATTCTTCTATTTTCCATATTTCTCCTTTGGGTCCGCGTCCGTAGGAGGGAGGATCCATAATAATACCATCATAAAAATTTCCTCTGCGGATTTCGCGCTCTGCAAATTTGACACAGTCGTCAACGATCCAGCGGACAGGGGCGGTTTCAAGACCGGAGGAACGGGCGTTTTCTCTGGCCCAGCTTACCATTCCCTTTGAAGCGTCCACATGGGTTACGCTGGCTCCGGCACTTGCGGCGGCCAGCGTCGCACCGCCGGTGTAGGCAAACAGATTCAGAACTCGTACCGGCCGGCCGGCGGAACGGATTTTGTCAGAAAACCAGTCCCAGTTAGCTGCCTGTTCGGGGAAAAGACCGGTATGTTTAAAACTGAATGGCTTCAGATTAAAGGTCAGGTTGCGATAATGAATGGACCACTGTTCAGGCAGGCTGAAAAATTCCCATTCTCCGCCGCCCCGGGTGCTCCTGTGATAGTGGCCGTTTTTTTTCTTCCATCCGGGGTTGTTTTTCGGTGTGTTCCAGATAACCTGCGGATCGGGACGGACAAGCAGGTATTTCCCCCATCTCTCTAATTTTTCGCCTTCGGAACAGTCAAGCACTTCATAATCTTTCCATTGATCCGCAATCCACATAAATACTGATATCCTTTCTCAACCTATTAAAATGCAGTGCGCCGATTTCCGGCGCATATCTTGCCTGCTGTCCCGGTTTTACACTGAAAACAGCTGGGCAACCCTATTATATATGGTAGAAAGTGGTGTGTCAAACGAAAAGGATGTTTTTACAGCAGGGTTCGGGGTAATGTAAATTGTAAATAAATTGAAAGATTCTCCTTCTTGAATATTCATATTTTGCCTGATAGAATATAAAGTAGTGTATTTTCTGCAAATGGGAGGAAGAACTGTATGAGGAGAAGACGGTTTGCAGTCTGCGCTCTCTCTGCTGCCCTGGTTCTTGGAGCGGCGACAGCGGCTTATGCGGCGGAAGGGTGGCAGCAATCCGGAACGAACTGGATATATGTAGATGCAAATGGAAATAAAATGACCAATGTGTGGAAAAAAGGGGCGGACAACCTGTGGCGCTATGTAAATTCTCAGGGATATATGGCGGTCAATACATGGGTTGACGACGAATATTACGTGGAGAGTACCGGTATTATGGCTTCGGATAAATGGCTGAAGCTGCCGAAACGGAATCCGGGATGGAATGAAGATGAGAATACCATGGTATGGTACTATTTTTCCAGCAGCGGAAAGGCTGTATCTGACGGATGGTGCAAGATTAACGGAAGCTATTACTACTTCGATTCAGAGGGCGTGATGCAGACCGGCTGGGTTGATGATGATATGTACTATCTGGGGGATGACGGAGCGATGCGCACCGGATGGCTTTATCTGCGGGATCCGGATGCGGATGATGATGATTTTAATGACATTGTTCCCTATGAGGAAGATGAGGATGCGCACTGGTATTATTTCCAGAGCTCCGGAAAGAAATATGTCCCCACGAACCTTGATGGAAACTATAAGCTCTACAAGGTAGACGGAGTATATTATTGCTTTGATGAGAACGGAGCGATGCAGACCGGCTGGGTCGACATGGGCGACGAAGCGGACGGCAGCTTTGAGAATTACCGTTACTTCCAGAGCAACGGAGCTGTTCAGACAGGGTGGCTTTCAACGACGCCGCCGGAAGATGATGAATACGATCTGGAACTGGGCGATGACGTAGAGTGGTATTACTTTTCCAGCAGCGGAGTTCCGAAGGCAGGGCCCAGGATTGAGGATGCTTCTACCAGTGATCTTGTGAAGATTAACGGAATTACATATCTGTTCAATGAGAAAGGAAATCCGGTATATGGCTTAAGACGTCTCCAGGCGGGAAGCGATTATGCATGTTATTTCTTTGGCGCTGACAAGGCCACCAGCTCTGTTGTAAAAGGCGAGGGCGTTGTGGAAGAGGGAGATGGAACAAAGAGCAAGTTCTATTTTACAGAGACGGGAAGCAAGGCCGGACGCGGATATACAGGTGTGAAGGATAATTACCTCTTTTATATGGGTAAACTCCAGGAGGCTGAGAGCGGTACAAAATATGAAGTCATAAAGGTGGACGGAAAAAATTATCTTGTCAATACGTCCGGAAAGGTAGTAAAGTCCGGAACTGTAAAAGATGCGAGCGGTACAAAATACAAAACAAATTCTTCCGGTATTGTTACGGAGGTAGATGAGGAATCTGATAACGGGGATGAGATGGCCAGGGAGCCTGTTGAGCCCGTATATTGGGATGACTGACAGTCGGTAAAGAAAAATAAAAAGTGATGAGTCTTTATGGCGGGGTGCTGCGAGGCGGATATATAAATATCTGCCTCGCAGCACTTTTTTCGTGAAGAAAAAAACAAAAAATCCCTTGCAATCCCGTAAAACATATGATATGATAACAAAGCTGTGGCATGATAGCGATGAAACGAGAGGTTGCTGCCCGCAATGTGGCAGGTTATTCCGCGGAGCGAATGTCAAGTTAGAAAACTGGCGACAAGTCACTGTACAACTTTAGAAATATCCTCGTAAATGAATGGATTTGGTGTGTAGCCTATCAGGACACACACGGACATGTGTACAGTCACCGCTTGTCGTGCTTAATAGTACGAAAAGGAGGCGACTTTTTTTATGGCAAGTCAAGTAATGAGAATCACACTGAAGGCTTATGATCATCAGCTGGTAGACAGCTGTGCCGCAAAAATTATCGAGACAGTAAAAAAGAACGGTTCAAAGGTAAGTGGACCGGTTCCGCTGCCCACAAAGAAGGAAGTAGTTACAATTCTGCGTGCGGTTCATAAGTACAAAGATTCCAGAGAGCAGTTCGAGCAGAGAACTCACAAGAGACTCATCGACATCATTGCTCCCAGCCAGAAGACAGTAGATGCACTGCAGAGACTGGAAATGCCGGCTGGCGTTTACATCAACGTAAAGATGAAAACAAAATAAGTAAAAATGCAAATCCTAAAAGGTTTAGATAGACATCTGGACTGTTCTAGGATGAACGCGGGAAGCGAAGGCTGAATGCGTTCCGCTGTAGAAAAAGACAGGAGGTCAAACAATGAAGAAAGCGATTTTAGCTACAAAAGTCGGAATGACTCAAATCTTCAACGAAGACGGAGTGCTGACTCCGGTAACTGTTCTTCAGGCCGGACCGTGTGTGGTTACACAGGTTAAGACGGAAGAGAACGACGGCTACAAGGCTGTTCAGGTTGGTTTTGTTGACAAGAGAGAAAAACTGGTCACAAAACCGGTAAAAGGACATTTTGATAAGGCGGGCGTTTCCTACAAGAGATATGTGAGAGAGTTCCGTTTTGAGAATGCTGAGGAGTATTCCATAAAGGATGAAATCAAGGCAGATATTTTTGCTGCCGGCGACAAGATTGATGCAACCGCTATTTCCAAGGGAAAAGGTTTCCAGGGTGCCATCAAGAGACATGGCCAGCACAGAGGTCCTATGGCTCACGGCTCCAAGTTCCACCGCCATCAGGGTTCCAATGGTTCCGCAACAACACCAGGCCGCGTGTTTAAGGGAAAAGGCATGCCGGGTCATATGGGCAACGTAAGAGTTACCGTACAGAACCTGGAGGTTGTGAAGGTAGATGCAGAGAACAATCTGCTTCTTGTTAAAGGTTCAGTACCGGGACCGAAGAAATCCTTAGTGACAATCAAAGAGACAGTAAAAGCCGGTAAATAAGGCTTTTGCGGGAAAGGAGGAACATACAGATGGCAAACGTATCTGTTTTCAATATGGAAGGCAACGAAGTCGGCACACTGGAACTGAATGATGCCGTATTCGGTGTAGAGGTAAACGAACATCTGGTTCACATGGCTGTTGTGGCACAGCTTGCCAACAAACGCCAGGGAACACAGAAGGCTAAGACGCGCTCCGAAGTTTCCGGCGGAGGAAGAAAACCGTGGAGACAGAAGGGAACGGGTCATGCAAGACAGGGTTCAACGAGAGCTCCCCAGTGGACGGGCGGCGGCGTGGTATTTGCCCCGACTCCCCGTGATTACACAATCCGTCTCAACAAGAAGGAGAAGAGAGCTGCTCTTAAATCTGCTCTGACAAGCCGTGTAAATGAGAACAAGTTCATCGTTGTAGATGCAATGAACTTTGATGAGATTAAGACCAAGAAGTTTGTGCAGGTTATGAATAACCTGAAGGTAAACAAGGCTCTCGTTGTTCTTGACGAGGCATGCGGCAACACCGTATTATCTGCAAGAAACGTAGCTGATGTTAAGACGGCAAGCGTAAGCACCATCAATGTTTACGATATTCTGAAATACAACACAGTAGTGGCAACCAAAGCTGCTGTAGCTTCAATCGAGGAGGTGTATGCATAATGGCAAACGTACAGTACTATGATGTAATCCTCAAACCGGTTGTAACCGAGAAGAGCATGAACGGAATGGCTGATAAGAAATACACCTTTCTGGTTCATACAGAAGCAAACAAGACAATGATCAAGGAAGCTGTTGAGAAGATGTTCCCGGGCACGAAGGTAAAAAGTGTCAACACAATGAACCTCGATGGCAAGACAAAGAGAAGAGGCATGGTTTTCGGAAAGACTGCAAAGACGAAGAAAGCCATTGTACAGCTTACAGAGGACAGCAAAGAGATTGAGATCTTTGCAGGTCTGTAAGGAGTAAGAAGCCTGACCGGGTTCCTTGAGCCCGGAGAAAGGCAGCCGTCAGGACAATCGGGTCCTGGCAGGCGGAAAACAGCTATACGACGAACCTTATGTCGTGATAATCATGAAGAAACGCCAGGAGGCGTTGAACGAAAGGAGTTAGAGTCATGGGAATTAAAGCATACAGCCCATATACACCTTCCAGAAGACATATGACCGGCTCTGATTTCTCTGAGATTACAAAATCCACGCCAGAGAAATCCTTAGTTGTGTCTTTAAAGAAAAATGCCGGCCGCAATAATCAGGGTAAAATCACTGTTCGTCACAGAGGCGGCGGTTCCAGAAGAAAATACAGAATCATTGATTTCAAGAGAAATGCCAAAGACGGCATTCCGGCAACTGTACTTGCAATTGAGTACGATCCCAACAGAACAGCAAATATCGCTCTGATCTGCTACGCAGACGGCGAGAAAGCATACATCCTTGCTCCGGCCGGTTTACAGGTTGGAATGAAGGTTATGAGCGGTGCTCAGGCTGAGGCAAAGATTGGAAACTGCCTTCCGCTTTCCGAGATTCCGGTTGGTGCTCAGATTCATAACATCGAGCTTTATCCGGGCAAGGGCGGACAGCTGGTTCGCTCTGCGGGAAATACCGCTCAGTTAATGGCAAAAGAAGGAAAATACGCAACCCTTAGATTACCGTCCGGAGAGATGAGAATGGTTCCGATCGTGTGCCGTGCAACAATCGGTGTTGTAGGAAACGGCGAGCACAACCTGATCAACATCGGTAAAGCCGGAAGAAAGCGCCACATGGGTATTCGTCCTACGGTTCGCGGTTCTGTTATGAACCCCAATGACCATCCGCATGGTGGTGGTGAGGGCAAGACCGGTATCGGTCGTCCGGGTCCCTGCACACCTTGGGGCAAGCCAGCGCTTGGTCTGAAGACGAGAAAGAAAAACAAGCAGTCTAACAAGTTAATCGTAAGAAGAAGAAACGGTAAGCAGTAATCAAGGAGGTATATCAAATGGGTCGTTCACTTAAAAAAGGACCGTTTGCAGACGCTCATCTTTTAAAGAAGGTAGATGAGATGAACGCAGCAGGACAGAAACAGGTCATCAAGACCTGGTCCCGCCGTTCCACGATCTTCCCGCAGATGGTTGGACATACAATCGCAGTTCACGATGGCAGAAAACATGTTCCGGTTTATATCACAGAGGATATGGTAGGCCATAAGCTGGGCGAATTCGTCGCCACGAGAACCTACAGAGGTCACGGAAAAGACGAGAAGAAAGCAGGCCGTAAGTAATTTACGCTTTGAAAGGAGGTTTTACCAATGGCAAAAGGACATAGATCCCAGATTAAAAGAGAAAGAAATGCTAATAAGGATACAAGACCGTCGGCAAAGCTGTCTTACGCCAGAGTATCCGTTCAGAAAGCATGCTTTGTATTAGATGCCATCAGAGGCAAAGACGTGCAGACCGCACTTGGTATTGTAACCTACAATCCCAGATATGCTTCTAGTTTAATAAAGAAATTACTCGAATCAGCAATCGCGAATGCTGAGAACAATAATCAGATGAACCCCGAGAACCTTTACGTTGCAGAGTGCTTCGCAAACAAGGGGCCGACAATGAAGAGAGTAAAGCCGAGAGCACAGGGCAGAGCTTACAGAATCGAGAAGAGAATGAGCCACATCACAATCGTGCTTGATGAGAAATAAAAGGAGGCAAATATGGGACAGAAAGTTAATCCGCACGGCTTAAGAGTCGGTGTTATTAAGGACTGGGATTCCAGATGGTATGCGGAAGCTGATTTCGCTGACAATCTGGTTGAGGATCACAAGATCCGGACATTTCTGAAAAAGAAATTATACAGCGCTGGCGTTTCCAAAATTGAGATCGAGCGCGCATCCGATAAAGTTAAGATCATCCTCTATACAGCAAAGCCGGGTGTTGTAATCGGCAAGGGCGGTGCTGAGATCGAAAAGACAAAAGCACAGGTTCAGAAGCTGACTGACAAGAAGGTATTTGTTGATATCAAAGAGGTTAAGAGACCGGACAGAGACGCACAGCTTGTTGCTGAGAATATCGCACAGCAGCTTGAGAACCGCGTATCCTTCCGTCGTGCCATGAAGTCTGCAATGGGCAGAACCATGAAAGCTGGAGCTAAGGGTATCAAGGCTTCCGTATCCGGACGTCTCGGCGGTGCAGATATGGCCCGTACCGAGTTCTACAGCGAGGGAACAATCCCGCTTCAGACATTGAGAGCAGATATTGACTATGGTTTCGCTGAGGCAAACACAACGTACGGTAAGACCGGCGTTAAGGTTTGGATCTACAAGGGCGAAGTACTTCCTGCGAAAGGAAATAAGGAAGGGAGCGATAAATAATGTTAATGCCGAAGAGAGTAAAGCGTCGTAAACAGTTCCGTGGTACCATGGCCGGAAAAGCAACGAGAGGCAATGTCATCAACTACGGCGAGTACGGTTTAGTCGCTACAGAACCATGCTGGATTAAGTCCAATCAGATAGAGGCAGCCCGTGTTGCCATGACTCGTTATATCAAACGTGGTGGTAAAGTTTGGATCAAGATTTTCCCGGATAAGCCCGTTACGGCAAAACCGGCTGAGACCCGTATGGGTTCCGGTAAAGGTGCGCTTGAGTACTGGGTAGCAGTAGTTAAGCCGGGCCGCGTATTATTTGAGATTGCGGGTGTACCAGAAGAGACAGCCAGAGAAGCACTTCGTCTTGCTATGCACAAACTTCCCTGCAAGTGCAAGATTGCTTCTAAAGCAGATTTGGAAGGCGGTGATAACAGTGAAAATTAATAAGTATGTAGAAGATTTAAAGGCAAAGACGTCTGCAGAATTGAATGAAGAATTAGTAGCTGCTAAAAAGGAGCTTTTCAACCTTAGATTCCAGAATGCGACGAACCAGCTGGACAACACCAGCAGAATCAAAGAGGTTCGCAGAAACATCGCCAGAATTCAGACTGTTATTACGGAGACGGAGAGAAAGCTGGCGAAATAACTTCGCGCCGGCGGCTTAGAAAGGAGATATATCTACCGTGGAAAGAAATCTTAGAAAAATGCGTACCGGTAAGGTAGTAAGCAACAAGATGGATAAGACAATTGTTGTTGCGATCGAAAACCACGTTAAACATCCTCTGATCGGTAAGATTGTGAAGAGAACGTATAAATTAAAAGCGCATGATGAGAAGAATGAGTGCGGAATCGGCGATACCGTAAGGGTAATGGAGACAAGACCGCTGTCCAAGGATAAGAGATGGAGACTTGTCGAGATTGTCGAGAAGGCCAGATAATTTTTCTAATATCAGAAAGGAGTATTGGGCATGATTCAGCAGGAAACCAGATTAAAGGTTGCCGACAATACCGGTGCTAAAGAATTACTCTGTATCCGCGTTATGGGCGGCTCTACCAGAAGATATGCCAACATTGGCGATATAATCGTAGCCAGCGTTAAAGATGCAACACCAGGCGGTGTTGTAAAGAAGGGCGATGTAGTAAAGGCCGTTGTGGTCCGCACCGTAAAGGGCGCTCGCCGCAAAGATGGTTCTTACATCAAATTTGATGAGAACGCAGCTGTTATCATCAAGGATGACAAGAACCCGAGAGGAACCCGTATTTTCGGGCCGGTAGCAAGAGAGCTTCGTGAGAAACAGTTTATGAAGATTGTTTCTCTGGCTCCAGAAGTACTGTAGGAGGTGGCGACTGTGCATAAGATCAAAAAAGGCGACCTGGTAAAGGTCATCACAGGCAAAGACAAAGACAAAACCGGAAAGGTTCTTACCGTCAATGTAAAGAAGAACACAGTCCTGGTTGAAGGATGCAACATGGTAACAAAGCATACCAAACCGTCAGCAGCCAACCAGCAGGGCGGCATCATCCATCAGGAAGGCCCGATCGACATTTCCAACGTTATGCTGGTAGTGGACGGAAAAGCTACAAGAGTTGGATTCAAGGTTGAAGACGGCAAAAAAGTTCGTGTTGCCAAGGCAACCGGCAAAGTAATCGACTAATACAGAGAGGAGGAACGTTTAAGTTGTCTAGATTAAAAGAAATGTACCAGAGCGAGATCGTAGACGCGATGGTAAAAAAATTCGGATATAAAAATATCATGGAAGTGCCGAAGTTAGACAAGATCGTTGTTAATATGGGCGTCGGCGAAGCAAAAGAAAACGCGAAGGTTCTGGACTCTGCTGTAAGAGATATGGAAATCATCACTGGCCAGAAGGCGGTTCTGACAAAGGCGAAAAAGTCAGTCGCTAACTTCAAGATCAGAGAGGGCATGGCAATCGGATGCAAGGTAACACTCCGCGGCGAGAAGATGTATGAGTTCGCTGATCGTCTTATCAACCTTGCGCTTCCCCGCGTTCGTGACTTCAGAGGTGTAAATCCCAATGCGTTCGACGGCAGAGGAAACTATGCGCTGGGCGTAAAAGAGCAGCTTATCTTCCCGGAGATCGAGTACGATAAGGTAGACAAAGTAAGAGGTATGGATATCATTTTCGTAACGACTGCAAAGACCGACGAAGAAGCTCGTGAACTGTTAACACTGTTCAACATGCCGTTTGCGAAATAATAGGAGGATTTATCAATGGCTAAGACTTCAATGAAGATTAAACAGCAGCGTCCGGCAAAATTCTCCACAAGAGAATACAACCGCTGCAGAATTTGCGGCCGTCCGCATGCATATTTAAGAAAATACGGAATCTGCAGAATTTGCTTCCGTGAACTGGCATACAAGGGCGAAATCCCCGGAGTTAAGAAAGCAAGCTGGTAGGTCGAGAGCAACCCGGGCGAGCAAAGCGCGAGCCTGGTGTGAAAGCCCGCCCTGAAGGCAAAATTTTATACGAACCTGTGTAACCCCCGCCGTAGAGGCGGAAGGACAAATTTTTAAGGAGGCAAACTCAAAATGACTATGAGCGATCCGATTGCAGATATGCTTACAAGAATCCGTAATGCAAATACTGCGAAACACGATACTGTAGATGTTCCGTCTTCCAAGATGAAACTGGCAATCGCTGATATTCTCTTGAAAGAGGGTTATATTAAGAAATATGATGTCATCGAGGATGGCAATTTCAAGACAATCCGTATTGAGCTGAAATACGGTAAGGATAAAAACGAGAAAATTATTTCCGGCATTAAGAGAATTTCCAAACCTGGTCTGCGTGTATATGCAAACAAGGAGGAGATGCCGAAAGTTCTGGGTGGTCTGGGTGTTGCAATTGTATCCACCAATCAGGGCGTTATTACCGATAAGCAGGCAAGAGAGCTGGGCGTAGGCGGAGAGGTTCTTGCTTTCGTTTGGTAATCTGAGAGCCGCCAAAAAGGCAGAGGAATTCAGGACTGTAAAAAGTCTGAATCATATAACAGATAAATTGAACTGAAAACAGAGAAGCCGCTGACGGCTTCTCCGAAAATCTAAGTAGGAGGTAATAGGGCATGTCACGTATTGGAAGAATGCCAGTTGCGATTCCGGCGGGGGTAACCGTTACGATCGCAGAGAATAATTTAGTGACTGTAAAAGGTCCGAAGGGAACGCTGGAGAGACAGCTTCCTGTTGAGATGACAATCAAGGAAGAGGATGGTCACATCATCGTTAGCAGACCTAACGATTTAAAGAGAATGAAATCTTTACACGGCCTGACAAGAACCTTAATTAACAACATGATTCATGGCGTTACAGAAGGCTATGAGAAGGTGCTGGAAGTTAACGGTGTCGGCTACAGAGCTGCAAAGCAGGGCAAGAAGCTGGTTCTGAGCCTGGGTTATTCTCATCCGGTAGAGATGGAAGATCCGGAGGGAATCGAGACAGTTCTGGACGGCCAGAATAAAATCACAGTTAAAGGTATCAGCAAGGAGAAAGTAGGTCAGTACGCTGCTGAAATTCGTGATAAGAGAAGACCTGAGCCGTACAAGGGCAAGGGTATCAAATATGCGGATGAGGTTATCAGACGTAAAGTTGGTAAGACCGGTAAGAAATAATTAAGGAGTGTGTGAAGATGGTTAGCAAACAGTCAAGAAGCGAAGTTCGCGTTAAAAAGCACGCTAGAATACGCAATCGTTTTTCCGGCACAGCCGAGAGACCGCGTTTAGCAGTGTTCAGAAGCAATAATCATATGTATGCGCAGATTATTGACGATACAGTTGGAAATACTTTAGTTGCAGCATCCACAACCGAGAAAGAGATCAAAGCTGAGCTTGAGAAGACAAATGATGTAGCAGCAGCTGCATATGTTGGAACTGTAATTGCCAAGAGAGCGCTTGAGAAGGGTATTAAGGAAGTTGTCTTTGACAGAGGCGGATTCATATATCACGGTAAAGTTCAGGCGTTAGCAGATGCAGCCCGCGAGGCTGGTCTGGAATTCTAGTAGGAGGGAGAACATACACATGAAACGTACAAAAATTGATGCCAGCCAGTTCGAGTTAGAAGATAAGGTAGTGGCAATCAAACGTGTATCCAAGACTGTTAAAGGCGGACGTACCATGAGATTTTCCGCTTTAGTAGTAGTTGGCGATAAGAACGGACACGTTGGTGCTGGTATGGGAAAAGCTGCTGAGGTTCCGGAAGCAATTCGCAAGGGAAAAGAGGCTGCAGCCAGAAACCTGGTAGAAGTTCCGTTTGATGAGAATAACAGCATCCCGCATGATTTCCTTGGAAAGTTCGGAAGCGCAAATGTACTTCTGAAAAAGGCTCCGGAAGGTACCGGTATCATCGCCGGCGGTCCGGCTCGTGCCGTACTGGAACTGGCAGGATACAAGAATATCCGTACAAAATCACTGGGCTCCAACAATAAGGCCAATGTAGTTCTTGCAACACTGGCTGGTCTGTGCGAGCTGAAGACCCCGGAAAAGGTTGCAAAGCTCCGTGGCAAATCTGTGGAAGAGATTGTAAACGACTAGGAGGAAGAAAAAATGGCAGAGAAGTTAAAAATCACATTGGTTAAGTCTCCTATCGGTGCCGTTCCGAAGCAGAGGGCAACGGTTGAGGCTCTTGGCCTTAAGAAGACAGGCAAGACAGTTGAGCAGCCGGATAATGCCGCAGTTAGAGGCATGATCCAGAGTGTGAGACATTTAGTTAAGGTAGAGGAAATCTAAGATATTCGCAAGGAGGTGCAGTCATGGATTTATCCAATTTAAAGCCGGCGGTTGGCTCTAAGCACAGCGACAGCTTCAGAAGAGGCCGCGGACACGCATCAGGAAATGGAAAGACTGCTGGTAAGGGACACAAGGGACAGAAAGCGCGTTCCGGCGCTCCGAGACCAGGATTTGAGGGCGGTCAGATGCCGCTTTACAGACGTCTTCCGAAGAGAGGATTTACAAATAGAAACTCTAAGACGATCATCGGTATCAATGTAAGTGAGCTTGAGAGATTTGACAATGATGCAGTTGTTACCGTAGAGACATTAATCGAAGCAGGTATCGTAAAGAACCCGCGCGATGGCGTTAAGATTCTTGGAAACGGCGAGCTGACCAAGAAACTGACCGTAAAGGCAAACGCTGTAAGCGAAGGGGCAAAGGCTAAGATCGAGGCTGTTGGCGGAACCTGCGAGGTGATCTAATATGTTTAAAACACTCCAGAATGCGTTTAAGATAAAGGAGATCAGAGAAAAACTGCTCTATACTTTCTTTATGCTTGTTGTGATCCGTATTGGTTCACAGCTGCCGATTCCCGGAGTAAAGACAACTTTCTTTGCCGAGCTTTTTGCACGGCAGCAAAATGATGCATTTGGATTTTTCAACACGATTACCGGCGGTTCTTTTACGAACATGTCGGTATTCGCGCTGAGCATCACACCGTATATTACTTCTTCCATCATCATGCAGCTTCTCACAATCGCAATTCCCAAACTGGAAGAGATGCAGCGAGAGGGAGAGGATGGAAGAAAGAAAATTGCGGAATATACCCGTTATCTTACAGTTGGACTTGCTCTGATGCAGTCGATTGCCATGGCGGTCGGCTTCGGAGGAAAAGGACTTTTACTTGAGTTTACGGCAATGAATGTAATCGTAGCCATTGTTACCATGACAGCCGGAAGCGCAATGCTGATGTGGATTGGTGAGAGAATCACGGAGCACGGTGTGGGAAATGGTATTTCCATCGTTCTTCTGTTTAATATCATCTCAACAATTCCCAGTGATATGATTACGCTTTATGAGAGGTTTATTCAGGGTAAAATTGTGGCGGTCGCTGTAGTATCTGCCATTATCGTTGTGGCGGTAATTGTGGCGATGATTGTGTTTGTTATTATTCTTCAGGATGGACAGCGCAGAATTCCTGTTCAGTATTCCAAGAAGATGCAGGGAAGAAAAATGGTTGGAGGTCAGTCCACCAACATTCCGCTGAGAGTTAATACAGCAGGTGTTATTCCTGTTATCTTTGCATCATCCCTGATGTCCTTTCCTGTGGTAATTGCCGGATTTTTCCGGGTGGATTATTCCACATTCGGCGGACAGATTCTGATGATGCTGAACTCCAGTTCCTGGTTCCGCCCTGAGATGCCGATTTATTCTCTTGGTATGGTGCTCTATGTGGTGCTGATTGTGGTTTTTGCGTATTTCTATACGTCCATCACATTCAATCCGCTGGAGGTTGCAAACAACATGAAAAAGTCCGGAGGATTCATTCCGGGTATCCGTCCCGGTAAACCAACTTCAGATTACCTGAATGGCATTCTGAATTATATTGTGTTTATCGGAGCCTGCGGATTGATTGTGGTCTGCCTTGTGCCGATCATAGTTTCCGGTCTGTTCTCAGTGGGCAGTCTTTCGTTCGGGGGTACTTCCCTGATTATTATTGTCGGAGTTGTGCTTGAGACAATCAAAGCAGTAGAGTCTCAGATGCTTGTCCGCAATTACAAAGGATTTTTAAACGATTAGAATAACTCGCTTTCTATGCAGGGGCTTTTTCGGCCGTCAGATGACAGTCGGAGACGGTTCCTGCCTGGAAGCGATTCTGTTGTATATGGGGAGGGAAAATTATATGAGGATTATCATGTTAGGTGCGCCGGGAGCCGGCAAGGGAACACAGGCCAAAAAGATTGCTGAGAAGTATGGGGTTCCGCACGTTTCAACGGGAGATATTTTCCGTGCCAATATCAAGGCGGGAACGGAGCTGGGAATGAAGGCAAAACAGTTCATGGATCAGGGCCTTCTTGTTCCTGATGAGGTTACAATCGGAATGCTTCTGGATCGCATCCATCAGGACGACTGTGAGAAGGGGTATGTCCTGGACGGTTTCCCCAGAACGATACCGCAGGCGGAAAGCCTCACAAAGGCTCTGGCCGAGGCGGGCGAAGCAATTGATTATGCTATTGATGTCGATGTGCCTGACAGTAACATCGTAAATAGAATGTCCGGCCGAAGAGCATGTTTAAAATGCGGAGCTACCTATCATATTGAATTTGCTCCGCCGGCAAAGGAAGGAATCTGTGATGTCTGCGGCTCTGAACTGGTGCTGCGTGATGATGACAAGCCGGAAACAGTTCAGAAGCGCCTGACGGTGTATCATGATCAGACACAGCCGCTGATTGACTATTATAAAAAAGCCGGCGTGCTTCACTCTGTGGATGGAACGCAGTCTATGGACGATGTGTTCAGAAGCATAACAGAAATATTAGGAGTATAAAAGAATGGCAGTGACAATCAAATCCCCCAGAGAGATTGAGCTTATGAGAGAGGCAGGACGAATCCTGGCGATCACGCATGAAGAGCTTGCAAAAAATCTGAAACCGGGGATGTCTACCTGGGATATTGACCGCCTTGGCGAAGAAATTATCCGCAGTTATGGATGTATCCCTTCTTTTAAAAATTATAACGGCTATCCGGCGTCCATATGTGTGTCGGTAAATGATGAAGTGGTTCATGGGATACCACATAAAAAGCATTTTATCGACGATGGCGATATTGTCAGCCTGGATGCCGGGGTAATTTATAAAGGATATCATTCGGATGCTGCCAGAACATACGGGATCGGCACTGTCAGTGAAGAGGCAAAACGTCTTATCGATGTTACCCGTCAGAGTTTCTTTGAGGGGATTAAATTTGCAAAACCTGGAAATCATCTTAATGACATATCATCTGCAATCCAGAAGTATGCGGAGAGTTTTGGATATGGCGTTGTGAGAGATCTGGTAGGACATGGAATCGGTTCTCATCTGCATGAGGATCCGGAGATCCCCAATTTTGCGCGCAGGAGAAAAGGTATTCTTCTGCAGCCGGGAATGACATTGGCCATAGAACCGATGATTAATGCCGGAAGCTGTGAGGTGGCCTGGATGGATGATGACTGGACTGTGGTAACGGAGGACGGCTCACTGTCCGCTCATTATGAGAATACAATTTTGATTACAGAAAATGAACCGGAGATTCTGTCTCTTTCTTGAAAGCAAATATCGGCAGAGACAGATTGCAGCAGAAAGAACGGAGATCAGAATGACGGAATGCACAGCAGGCTGTCTGGTACGGTCACTGGCCGGCCATGACAGGGGGGAGTTATTTATTGTACTCAGAGCAGATGCGGATTATTTTTATCTGGCGGACGGCAGATTGAGAACTGTTGAAAAGCCGAAAAAAAAGAAGCGCAGGCATGTTCAGATATCCGGCCATAAAAGCCGGCAGATAAGTGAAAGCCTGGTGGCTGGTAAATGTGTGAGGGATGAGGAAATCAAGTATTTCATAAAGTGCGCAGTGCAGGGAGGTAAAGGGAATGTCTAAGGCAGACGTGATTGAGATTGAAGGCGTTGTGGTTGAAAAACTGCCGAATGCCATGTTTAAGGTAGAGCTGGAGAACGGTCATATTGTTCTGGCGACTATCAGTGGAAAGCTCCGCATGAATTACATCCGGATTCTTCCGGGGGATAAGGTAACCATGGAGATGTCACCGTATGATTTGTCCAAGGGAAGAATCATATGGAGAGATAAATAGGAGAGGGCCTGTCCCTTAGAAAGGGATGTCTCCACAAAAAATGAAAAAGCGCTTGCATTATAGAATAGGAAGTGTTATAATGCTTGAGCGAACTTTGTTGAAGCACAGGCGAGGTCTGCCCTTTTTGCCGTGGGCCCGGCGAAGAGGCGAACTTTCCTGATGTACCTGTAGGTCCGAACAAAAGGACGACAATGGGTTAAAATATTGTATGTCCGATATTGGGCGGACTGTTACGGAAAGGAGAATTGCTGTGAAGGTTAGATCATCGGTTAAACCAATTTGCGAAAAGTGCAAAATCATCAAGAGAAAAGGCAGTATCAGAGTAATCTGTGAGAACCCGAAGCACAAACAAAGACAGGGCTGATGAAATAAGCAGTACCTGCAGTTTCGCACCGCTTTCTATATGAACCACTCGGATGAGTTGTTTAATAGTTTAAGCATTTATACATTATCAACGAAGCAAAAATAACTAATGGAGGTGTACTACACACATGGCTCGTATTTCAGGTGTCGATTTACCAAGAGAAAAACGCGTCGAGATCGGCTTGACTTACATCTACGGTATCGGTAGAGCAAGTTCAAACCGCATTCTTGCAGAAGCTGGCGTTAATCCTGACACACGTGTTAAGGATCTGACGGATGACGAGGTAAAGAAGATCGCAGCAATCATTGCTGACAGTCAGGTTGTTGAAGGTGATCTGCGCAGAGAGATCGCTATGAACATCAAGAGACTTCAGGAGATTGGATGCTACAGAGGAATCCGTCACAGAAAGAGTCTTCCGGTTCGCGGACAGAAGACAAAGACCAATGCAAGAACTCGCAAGGGTCCGAGAAAGACAGTAGCAAACAAGAAGAAATAATGGGTAACCATTGCATGTAACATGTTGTAAACTGAATCAGGTTAAGCGCAAGCAACAGGATTCAATATCAAAGAAAGTAGGTTAGTTTAAAATGGCTAAGAAAGTGTCCACTGGTAAAAAAGTGACAAAAAAGCGTGTAAAGAAAAACGTTGAACGCGGACAGGCGCACATCCAGTCATCCTTTAACAACACAATCGTTACGTTGACGGATGCACAGGGAAATGCTTTATCTTGGGCAAGTGCAGGCGGTCTGGGATTTAGAGGTTCAAGGAAATCTACTCCATATGCAGCTCAGATGGCTGCAGAAACTGCGACGAAGGCAGCTCTCATCCATGGCTTAAAATCTGTAGATGTTATGGTTAAAGGTCCGGGCTCAGGCCGTGAAGCAGCAATCCGTGCCCTTCAGGCATGTGGTCTTGAAGTAACCAGTATCAAGGACGTAACTCCGGTTCCGCATAACGGATGCCGTCCGCCGAAACGCAGAAGAGTCTAATTAGGAGGTGCAAGTAAAGTGGCAGTAGATAGAGTTCCTGTACTTAAAAGATGTAGATCTCTTGACCTGGATCCGGTTTATTTGGGAATCGACAAAAAATCCAAGAGAGAGTTAAAGAGAGCCAACAGAAAGATGAGCGAGTATGCTCTTCAGCTGAGAGAGAAGCAGAAAGCAAAATTCATCTACGGTGTGTTAGAGAAACCGTTCAGAAATTATTATGCAAAGGCATCCAGAATGAATGGACAGGTTGGTACCAACCTGATGATCCTTCTGGAGAGCAGACTGGACAATGTTCTGTTCAGAATGGGCTTTGGCCGTACAAGAAAAGAAACAAGACAGATTGTTGATCACAAGCACGTTCTGGTTAACGGCAAGTGCGTAAACATTCCGTCCTACCTTGTAAAGGCCGGTGATGTAATCGAGATCAAAGAGAAATACAAATCTTCACAGAGATATAAAGATATCGCTGAGGTAACCGGCGGAAGAATGGTACCGGCATGGCTTGAGGTTGATGCTGAGAACCTGAAGGGTACTGTAAAAGAGATGCCGACCAGAGACGAGATTGATGTTCCTGTAAACGAAGTGCTTATCGTCGAGTTGTACTCCAAATAATCAGGAGTGGCTGAATTCGCTGTACGCCCTTTTCTGGAAAAGGGTGTGCGGCGGATTGCTGCAAAGATGAGTATGACAGACCCTCAATAAAAGTTCCCAGAAGGAGGGGCTATAGTGTTCGATTTTGAAAAACCAAAAATTGAGATTGCTGAGATATCGGAAGACAAAAGATACGGCAAATTTGTTGTGGAGCCGCTCGAGAGAGGTTACGGCACAACATTGGGAAATTCTTTAAGAAGAATTATGCTTTCCTCTTTGCCCGGCGCAGCAGTAAGTCAGGTAAAAATCGATGGCGTTTTGCATGAGTTCAGCTCCATCCCCGGCGTCAAGGAGGATGTGACTGAGATTATTATGAACATCAAAAGTCTGGCAATCAGAAACACCAGTGAAACCAATGAGCCCAAGACGGCTTATATCGAATTTGAGGGCGAGGGTGTGATCACTGCGGCTGATATCCAGGCTGATTCTGACATTGAAATTTTAAATCCGGAACAGACTATCGCGACACTGAGCGGCGGTACTGACAGCAAGTTCTATATGGAGCTTACTATTACCAAGGGCCGCGGCTATATCAGTGCAGACAAAAATAAGAATGACGAGCTTCCAATCGGCGTGATCACGGTGGATTCCATCTACACACCGGTGGAGCGTGTAAATATGACAGTTGAGAATACGCGTGTAGGTCAGGTTACAGATTATGATAAGCTGACTCTGGATGTATTTACCAATGGAACCCTTGCTCCGGACGAGGCTGTGAGCCTTGCTGCCAAGGTTCTGAGCGAGCATCTGAATCTCTTCATTGATCTGTCTGAGAATGCCAGAACTGCAGAAGTTATGGTAGAGAAAGAAGACAATGAGAAAGAGAAAGTGCTCGAGATGAATATTGACGAGCTGGAGCTTTCAGTGCGTTCCTACAACTGCTTGAAGAGAGCTGGAATCAACACGGTAGAGGAACTGTGCAACCGTACGCCTGAGGATATGATGAAGGTCAGAAACCTTGGCCGCAAGTCCCTTGAGGAAGTACTGGCAAAATTAAAAGAGTTAGGCCTGCAGCTCAATCCGAGCGAGGAGGCATAAAGGCAAAATCATTTTGACAGGTTTTGCAGAGAGATGATACATGATACGGGGCGGGTAAGTCCGATGTGCACAGCCGCGGAATCAATAAAACGCAGCAGACGGCCAGTAAGACCAAAGGTGCATGGCCGCCGGCTTCCATGAATGGAGGATTTTAAAATGGCAGGATACAGAAAACTGGGAAGAACTTCCAACCAGAGAAAAGCAATGCTTCGCAGCCTTGTGACAGGTCTTCTTTACAACGGAAAAATCATTACGACTGAGGCAAGAGCCAAGGAAGTAAGAAAGATTGCAGAGGGACTTATTGCACTTGCAGTAAAAGAGAAAGATAACTACGAGACAGTAAAGGTTACTGCAAAGGTAGCACGCAAGGATAAAGACGGCAAGAGAGTAAAAGAAGTTGTAGATGGTAAGAAAGTTACTGTTTATGACGAGGTTGAGAAGGAAATCAAGAAGGACAGCGCATCCAGACTTCATGCAAGAAGACAGATGCTCAAAGTTCTTTACAATGTAACAGAGGTTCCGGCTGCAAAAGCAGGAAAGAAGAAAAATACGAAAGAAATTGATATGCCGGCTAAGCTGTTTGATGAGATTGCGCCGAAGTACGCAAACCGCAACGGCGGCTACACAAGAATCGTAAAGATCGGTCAGCGCAAGGGCGATGGTGCGATGGAGGTTCTTCTGGAGCTGGTATAATGTTTCAGATGATATGACAGAGTGGGATGTAAATTCTTTGAGTTTACATCCCATTTTTAGTTGAAAAAACAGCAAGCATTCCATATGAAAAAAATATTTAAAAGTTGAAAAAAATAGTAACTCTGGGCAAAAAATAGCAGATTGAATTTTTCCTTTCTTCACATACTAAGACCGTGATTCGGAATAAAAAAAACGGCAACAATAGTGTAAGGAGGAAGGAAAGGTGACGAGGAAAGAAAAGCTGAGAAAAACTCTTGTGATTCTGTTCTGGACCGGCCTGGTAACTACGGCCGGGCTGTCTTATCTGTATATCCAGAGGGCAATCCCGGATCATCTGAATGTGGTTGTGGATCAGGAGGAGAGCTTTCATTTTTCCCTTCCTGTCAAAGTTTCTATGAAAAGCGAGAGCGAAGAGGTTGTTTTAAACAGTGGTTCCAATATTCCATCGGATGAAATTAATCTTCAGCTGAATCAGCCATTTTCGCTGTATTCGGCAGAGGAAGGAACATATCAGCTTAGCCTGAAGCTTTTTGGTCTTTTCAGTCTGAAAGACATAGAGGTCGATGTTTCTGATACCAGATATGCAATCCCCTGCGGGCTTCCTGTGGGTATTTACATGAAATCAGATGGTCTGATGGTAATCGGTACGGGAGAAGTGACAACTGACAGCGGAGAAACCATGGATCCGGCCGACGGAGTGCTCCAGTCAGGTGATTATATTGAAGCAATTAATGGCGTGCCGGCACTGGATAAGCGTGATATGATAAGCGCTGTAAATGAGTCTGATGGGGATGCCGTTACACTGGAAGTCAGAAGAGACGGGCAGGAGATGGAGATTGAAATGACTCCGGTTAAAACTGACAGCGGGGATTATAAACTGGGGCTGTGGATTCGGGATGATACACAGGGTATCGGAACAATGACATATATCAGCACCAACGGAGAGTTTGGTGCACTGGGACACGGAATCAGTGACAGCGATACGGGAATGCTTGTTCAGACATCCGGGGGAGAACTCTATGACACAGAGATTATGGGGATTGAGAAAGGAACCTTCGGTAAACCGGGGGTAATGTCCGGAGTGATTTATTATGGAAATCAGTCCAGACTGGGAACAATAGAGGCCAATACAAATCAGGGAATATTTGGAATTGTAAACGATCGCTTCCGGAACAGAGTTGAAAGTGAAGCGATACCTGTGGGCTACCGCCAGGATGTGAAAAAAGGAAAAGCCTATATACGAAGCAGTATATCCGGGGAAGTGAAGGATTATGAGATTGAAATTCAGAAGGTTGACTATTCTACGGCACGAAAAAATAAGGATATGATTATAAAGGTAACAGATCCGGAGCTTTTGGCTCTGACCGGGGGAATTGTGCAGGGAATGTCAGGCTCTCCCATTATTCAGGACGGAAAGCTGATCGGGGCTGTGACACATGTATTTATTCAGGACAGCACGAAGGGCTATGGAATCTTTATTGAGAATATGCTGCAGCATGAATAGAGAGAATATTTCCGGTCAGAACCGGCGAAAATGGAGACAGGTACGCATACAGGGAAAATGGCTCAGGGGAAAGTGTTCGACAAAAATCGACATTCAAGGTCAGGGCTGACAGAGTATAATTTTGGGAAGTACCTTCTGCAAAGCCTTTACTGCGCGTACTTTTTCCGGCTTAAATCTGCAGGAGGGTAAGGGATCGGGCAGGATATATCATTTTTTTCGCAATATGTCGAATTCTGCGATCAAAACGAGTTGAAACATGATTGCGAGTAAGGCTATAATCAATTTTGCTGATATGTTAGTTTTAGGAGGAGAGGATTATGGCAGAACTGAATATTGCGATTGCGGATGATAACAGGCAGGCTTTGGAAATGCTTGGCGAAATACTGGAGAGCGAGAAAGATTTTCGTGTCGTGGGGAAGGCGGAAAACGGAAATGATGCATACAATATGATCGTAAAAACAAAGCCGGATGTTGTCTTAATGGACATTGTTATGCCGGGGATGGACGGAATTACGGTTATGGAGAAGATAAAAAGCAACCCGGAGTTTAAAGAAAATACATCCTTTATCATGGTTACGGCAGCCAGCAGTGAAAATCTGACAGCAGATGCGTTTAAGCTGGGGGCAAGCTATTATATTATGAAACCTTTTACAAGAGACAGTGTACTTGATAAGCTCAGGAGACTTAAAGGGTACAGGAATAAAACGTCAACTCTGGCAGGAAGCCGTAAGGTAAAACCATATGTAAATAAAACAGATTATATGGAGCAGAATCTGGAAAATGATGTTACACAGATGCTGCATGAGATTGGAATACCGGCGCATATTAAGGGATATCAGTATCTTCGTGATGCAATAATCATGTCGGTGGGAGACAAGGAGATGCTGGGCTCTGTTACAAAAATTCTGTACCCGACAATTGCAAAGAAACGCCAGACGACGCCCAGCAGGGTGGAGAGGGCGATTCGTCACGCGATTGAGGTGGCCTGGAGCAGAGGAAAAATGGATACGATCAATGAGTTGTTCGGATATACGGTAAGTACAGGAAAGGGGAAGCCGACAAACTCGGAATTTATTGCGCTGATTGTGGACAAGATCCGTCTGGATTACCGCCGGATCGGGGAATAGAGTATGGGATACCGCACAGGCGGGCAAGTGCAGAGAGTATTTGCCCGCCTGTGCGGTATTTTTGACGGATTTTACATTTACAGCATGGGGGACAAGTTGTATAATAAATCATCAACCTGATTCTGCCGGACAGCAGGAGGGTTAAAATACATAAACAAAGGCGCAGCGGCCCGAAAGGAGAAGCTTATGAAGAAAGAAGCACCTGCTTACAACGGAACACTGAGAGATCACACGATTCTGCTGCCGTTCTGCATCAGTGAATGCACCGGCATCCGGATTTTCGGAAAAAGAATAAAATCTATCGCATTTTCCACAGATGTGGCAATAATTAAGAATATCAATGCTGATGCCGTTATAGCTGTGTATCCCTTTACGCCGCAGGCAGCAATTTCTCAGGCCATTATCAGTGTATCGGATGTCCCTGTATTTGTCGGTGTGGGAGGAGGAATTACTTCCGGTCCCCGTTCGGTTCGCCTTGCGCTTCAGGCAGAGCATCAGGGAGCTTACGGTGTAGTGGTAAATGCACCTATGGCCAATGAGGTTATAGCAGAGATCAAAAAAATAGTGGATATTCCTGTTATTGTGACGGTTGTGTCAGAAAACACGGATATTCGGAGCCGAATCGAAGCCGGCGCGGATTTTCTCAATATTTCCGGAGCGGCAAAAACGCCTGAGCTGGTGGCAAAGGTGCGGGAGGAATTCCCGGATATCCCGATTATTGCAACCGGTGGGCCTACGACAGAGAGTATTCTTAAAACAATCCGTGCGGGCGCGAATGCCATTACTTATACACCGCCGACAAACGGAGAGCTGTTTGCAAAAACCATGCAGAAATACAGACAGTCAAACGAAAAATAAAAGATACGAACTGCTCTAAGCTCAGGAAATACGGACATTTGCAGCTTTGGTTCATCTGGGGGCATACGCACAAAAAAAATGGATACCACTTTCTAATTTTCCGATTATATTGTATAATATAACTGAATATTGTGCGTAGTAATTATAGGGGAATTAACAATATAATGGAACCGGGAGGTAATGAGGATGAAGAATATTCTGTTTGTAGCTTCAGAAGCAGTTCCGTTTATCAAGACCGGAGGATTGGCAGATGTAGTGGGGTCGCTGCCAAAATGCTTTGACAAGAGATATTTTGATGTTCGGGTTATGATTCCAAAATATCTGTGCATCAAAGAATCATTTCGCAATGAGATGAAGTATGTGAATCATTTTTATATGGATTACCTGGGCCAGAACCGTTATGTGGGTATACTGGAGTACGTTTATGACGGAATTACATTCTACTTCATCGATAATGAGAGCTATTTTTGGGGAGACAGGCCATACGGAGACTGGTACTATGATTTGGAAAAGTTTTCTTTCTTCTGCAAGGCTGCTCTTTCTGCACTTCCGGTTATCGGCTTTAAGCCGCATCTGATACACTGCCATGACTGGCAGACGGGACTGATTCCGGTTCATTTGAAGGATAAGTTCCATGGAGGAGAGTTTTTCCGTGATATAAAATCAGTAATGACCATCCATAATCTGAAATTCCAGGGAGTCTGGGATGTGAAGACGATACAGAGATTTTCGGAGCTTCCGGACTATTACTTTACACCGGATAAATTAGAGGCATATAAGGATGGAAATATGCTGAAAGGCGGTCTCGTATATGCGGATGCCATTACTACTGTCAGCTGTACGTATGCGGAGGAGATTAAGACTCCATTTTTCGGCGAGGGACTGGACGGTCTTATGCGGGCCAGAAGCAACAGTCTGCGAGGTATTCTGAACGGCATAGATTACGATGAGTTCAACCCTGAAACGGATATGAGAATCGTGCAGCCCTACAGTGCCAGAACCTTCCGTAAGGAGAAGGTAAAAAACAAACGTGCGCTGCAGGCTGAGCTGGGACTCTGTCAGGATGACAGAAAGTTTATGATTGGAATTGTGTCCCGGCTGACGGATCAGAAAGGCTTTGATCTGATTCAGTGTGTTATGGATGAGATATGCAGCGATGATGTGCAGCTTGTGATACTGGGGACGGGCGATGAAAAGTATGAAAACATGTTCCGTCATTATGACTGGAAATACAACGACCGCGTTTCTGCCAATATTTATTATTCAGAGGATATGTCCCATAAAATTTATGCATCCTGTGATGCTTTCCTGATGCCGTCGCTCTTTGAGCCCTGTGGACTGAGTCAGCTGATGGCGCTGCGCTACGGTACCGTTCCGATTGTGCGGGAAACAGGGGGACTTAAAGATACGGTGTGGCCTTACAATGAGTATGAGGGTACGGGAACAGGATTCTCCTTTGCAAATTACAATGCTCATGAAATGCTGGACTGCATTCGTTATGCAAAATACGTATATTATAACAGAAAACGGGAATGGAATAAGATAGTGGATCGCGCCATGGCAGCTGATTTCTCCTGGAATGCATCCGCTATGAAATACCAGGAGCTGTATGACTGGCTGATTGGCTATTAAAAGGAGTTGAGAACGGCCGATGAAGCGGGAAAAAACAGAATGTGACATATGCAGGGGAGGCCGGAAGCAGGGCCCCGATGAAAACAGGCGGGGAGGGGAAGCTTATAAGAGTGATACCGTGTATATGGAATGTGTCAGAGATATCCTGGCACACCCCGTATTTAATGCCATGGCTCAGTATTATCAGCACGGAACAACAACATGCAGAGAGCACTGCATTCGTGTTTCCTATATGAGCTACCGCATTTGCAGGAGATATGGATGGAATTACAGGGAGGCGGCGCGAGCCGGCCTCCTGCATGATTTATTCCTTTATGACTGGCATACTCATGCACGTGAAACGGGACAGCGCTTCCACGGTTTTACCCATCCGCGTACGGCACTGTACAATGCACAGCGTTATTTTGAGCTGACGGAAAGAGAAAAGAATATGATACTTTGCCACATGTGGCCTCTGACTCCGGTTCCTCCCTGCTGCAGAGAGGGATTTGCAATTGTACTGGCGGATAAATTATGCAGTCTGGCTGAGACCGGACATGGAGCCGGACAGTGGATCGGGAAAAACCGGAGACCTGCGCTGGCAAGACGATAGAAGACGGCGGAAATCACGGTGTGAAATTTGCCGTGAGAGCAGTACAGGAGAAGAAGATGATGTTTTTTCAGGAATTGGCGGGAAATCAGACATTGATGACCGGCATTGCAGGATGGATTGTAGCGCAGGTTTTGAAAACGCTGATTGATATCGGATTAAACCGCTCGTTTAATCCGGAGAGACTGGTTGGTTCAGGAGGGATGCCAAGCTCCCACTCTTCAACGGTGTGCTCTCTGACGACAGCGTCTGCTCTGCGGTATGGAGTGGGAAGTTTTGAATTTTCAATATGTTTTATTTTGTCTATGGTAGTTATGTATGATGCCATAGGTGTAAGGCAGGAGACAGGAAAACAGGCAAAGGTTCTGAATCGCCTTCTGTTTGACGATTTTCTTAAACTGGATGGTGTGGTGCTTCAGGAAAAACTTAAAGAGTATGTGGGTCACACGCCGCTCCAGGTTGCTGCAGGGGCGATTTTGGGAATTATAATAGCGTTTATTATGGATCCGATGTTCATTTGATGAGCATCGGATTCCTGTTAGGATCCTCTTTCGAGACGGTTTGACGGGAATAGAGAAGACGGATATTTTTTTCAGGGAGGCGTATAAATGTACGGCAATGGGTTGGATGATACTGTTTCACAAGATAAAATACACAATGCTGAGGAAAAGGGATGGATAAAGGGGAAAATTATTCTGGCATCAGCTTCCCCCCGCCGTTTGGAGCTGCTGGGACAGATTGGAATATCGCCGGAAATCATTCCCAGTACAGTCGAGGAGAAGGTAACGGAAACGGAGCCGGGAGAGGTGGTAAAAAAACTGTCCCGCCAGAAGGCAGAGGAGGTCGCGGCACGGATTGGAGCCGGACAGACTGGACCGTATAAAAAGTGTGCGGTAATCGGCGCTGATACCGTAGTCAGTGTGGACGGAAGAATTTTGGGGAAACCTTCTGACAGGAGTTCTGCAAAGGAGATGCTGCGCCTCATTCAGGGAAGAAAGCACCAGGTTTATACCGGGGTAACGGTTATTGCCGGGGAAGTGGAGAACAGTTTTTTTGAGGAAACACTGGTAGACGTCTATCCTATGGAGGAGTATGAGATAGACAGATATATTGACTGCGGCGAGTCGATGGACAAGGCGGGGGCCTACGGCATACAGGGGCGTTTTGCTGCATATATCCGGGGAATCGAAGGCTCTTATACCAATGTGATGGGACTTCCTGTCGGTCGTCTGTTTCAGGAATTGAAGAAAACAGGATTTGTCAGTGAGGGTTAAAAGATGATAAAGCTGATTGTGTCAGATATAGACGGAACACTGGTAAGAGACGGGGAGAATCATGTAAACCCTGAGCTTTTTGATGTGATAATGAAACTGAAGAAAGAGAAGGGAATTCACTTTGCCGCTGCCAGCGGAAGGCAGGCTGCCAGTATTGAATATATTTTCAGTCCCATAAAAAAAGAAATTTTTTATCTGGCTGAAAACGGATCTTATCTTGGCTGCTGGGGGAGGAATCTGTTTCTGTATCCTATGGACAGAAAACTGGCGTGTGCTCTGGCCGAAGATATTCGCCGGGATCCCAAACTGGAGGTTCTGGTAAGCGGTTCAAAACGGGCTTATATGGAGACGGGAGATGAGAAATTTACCCGCTGGATCCGGAAGGATATCATTTTGATGTAACCAGAGTCCGGGATGTGACTAAGGTGGATGATGAGATTATCAAGGTTTCCGCCTATTGCAGACAGGGAATACAGGATGCGACGATGTATCTCAGGGAAAAATACTCCTCCCGCATGAAAATGACAATATCAGGAGATATGTGGATGGACTGTATGGCCAGCGAAGTAAATAAAGGAGAAGCTGTCAGAACTCTTCAGGAAAGTCTGGAAATTGCACCTGAGGAGACGATGGTGTTTGGCGATCAGCTTAATGATATTGAAATGCTGGGACGAGCATATTTCAGTTTTGCGGTGGGAAATGCCCGAGAGGAAGTAAAAGCGGCTGCCCGTTTTCAGGCGGATACCAATGTAAACGGCGGCGTAATTAAAATATTGAAATTGCTTTTGTAGTGACCTGGCGTGCGGTTGCTGTGCGGGCGGAGAAAAGCCGGACGATCTGCCATCAGGTGTTGGGACAGAGAGGATGTGAGATACTTTAATGAAGACAAAAAGACAGGGAGAAGAAAAAATATTCCGGCAGCAGAATGAGGCGGGAAAGCGAGCTTCCGTTTTCTGCCGTGCGGGAGCTGCACTGCTGCTGGCATCCTGTCTGACAGGACTATCTGCGTGTGGCCAGGGAGCTGCACTGACTGTGGGGAAAAAAAGTGAAAAAGGATATTCGCTGCCGGAAATCATGATAATTGCTGTGACAGAAAAGAACCGGTATGAAAATATATGTACGGATCAGATATGGGAAGTGCCGGTAAACGAGGAGGTTGGCACTTTTCAGGATTATCTTAAAGGGGAGATTCGAAATTTCCTTGAGGAAGTAAAAGCTATGACACTTATGGCACAGGAGCGGGGAATTTCTCTGTCCGCACAGGAGCGTGCGGATATGTCTGAAGCGGCAGCAGAATATTATGGTCTGCTGACGGATGAGGATATACGGTATATGGGCGTGGAACCGGAAAATGTTCAGACGATGTATGAGGACTACTGTCTGGCTGAGAAACTGGTAGGGGAACTGACAGGAGATCTGAACCTGGAGGTAAGTGACAGCGAGGCTAAGGTTATACGGATAGAGCAGGCGGAGACCCCGGATCAGCAGACGGCGGAAGCGCTTTATGCGGCGGCTTCTCAGGAGGGAGCTGATTTTCGCGCCTGTGCCGGCGAACTTGGAGTTACGGTACAGGAAAAGTCTCTGGGAAGAGGTGAGGAATCGGAGCAGATTGAGGAGGCAGCTTTTGCCCTGACGGATGGACAGGTAAGTCAGGTTATAGATCTGGGAGACAGCTTCTGTGTGATTTACTGTCTGGAAGATTATGACACGGAGGCTACAGATGCGAGAAAGAAGCTGATCTTTGAAGAGCGCCGAAAACGGGCTTTTCAGGAAATTTATGATGAATTTCGCGACACGATAGAAATCACGTATTCGGATTCATTATGGGAGGAACTGGATCTTTCAGCTGCAGACTGTGGGAAGGCGGCAGACTTTTTTGCAATTTATGAAAAGTATACACAGTAATGTGCAAGGGAGAAATGTATGGATGAGAAGGTTAGGCGGGGGAGAAGCCGCCGCGCGCCGGGGATGGATGAAAAGCGGCATGCACCGCACAGAAGAGGAAGGAGAGTATTACCGGTTGTTTTTGCTTTAGCAGTTCTGGCGGCGGCCGCCGCCAGCTGCTTTTTTTTCAGGGCATTGAACGCAGGGCCGGAGATTCCAAGAGAATCTTCTGTTTCTGTGGAGCCGGAAACCATGCAGGCTGAGTCGGAGGCTGCCCGGGAGGAGGCTGTGACTCCGGAAATGAAAATACAGGAAATGACGCTGGAAGAAAAGGTTCTGCAGCTGTTTATGATTACGCCGGAAGCCCTTACAGGGGTAAGTGAAGTTTATGTGGCATCAGATACAACCAGAGAGGCAGTGCATAACAGACCTGTGGGAGGAATTGTCTATTTTGAACAGAATCTGAAGGATGAGGAGCAGACGAAAGACATGCTCACTAAAACCCGGTCTTATTTCCGTGAGAGGCTGGGGATAGATCCTTTACTGGGGGTAGATGAAGAAGGGGGACAGGTAGCGCGTATAAGCGGCCGGGCTGAATTTGCTCTGGAGAGTTTCCCTGATATGGCTGAGATTGGCGCATCAGAACAGCCGGAGAGAGCCGGGGAAATCGGAAGCCGGATAGGCGTCTGTCTCAGCGAACTGGGCTTTAATCTGGATTTCGCCCCCGTTGCGGATGTGCTGACAAACCCGGAAAATACAGTTGTAGCCCGCCGGTCGTTCGGCAGTGATCCCGCACAGGTTTCAGAGTTTGTAAATGCGTATGCAGAAGGACTTCGCTCTCAGGGGATCACTGCGGTACTGAAGCATTTTCCGGGACATGGGGGAACAGCAGGTGACAGTCATGACGGATATGCTCAGACTGACAGGAGCCTGGAGCAGATGAGAGAAGCAGAATTTGTACCATTCCGGGAAGGAATAGAGTCAGGGATACAGGTTATTATGGCAGGGCATATTTCGGCTCCGTCGGTAACGGAGGATGAGCTTCCGGCCTCACTCTCTTACAAAATGATAACAGAAATTCTCAGAGAAGAACTGGGGTTTGACGGTGTAATCATTACGGATGCCATGAATATGGGAGCGATAACAGAGAAATATTCATCTTCTGAGGCGGCGGTAAAGGCTATTGAGGCGGGATGTGATATGATTCTGATGCCGGAAAATTTTGAGGAGGCGTATCAGGGTGTTCTTGACAGTGTGCGCCAGGGAAGGCTGACGGAAGAACGTATAAATCAGTCGGTTATGCGGATACTTGAGATTAAAGATTTCTAAAGAATATCGTAAGTTGACGCTTATAGTGGGACGATTTATAATCCCATCTTTGACAGTTGAGAGAATAAAAAATCGCTGTAAACCCTTGTATTTACTGGGCTGCAGCGATTTT
>CALWSF010000002.1 GCA_944384125.1 uncultured Lachnospiraceae bacterium
GCGAGAGATTATCCGAGGAAGGGTTTCATAACCCCATCGGTGCCTTTCGCAGAAAGGCGGTTTATAGATATGAAAAAGATTAAAATCCTTGTTCCTGCAATATCCCTGGCGGGTATTCTCTTCCTGGGAGCCTGCAGCAAGACCGTATCTTCCCAAACTTCGGAGTTGTATGCTCAGGGGCTTATTCTGGTATCGGAGATGGAAGAAATGGCGCAAAGCGAAGCCTGGGTTTCTTCTTTTACGGGAGACCCGGCCGTGAAAGAAATTGTGTCAGATGCCGGTCAGGGAGACTTTTCCCGGCCCAAGGCTGTCTATGAACTCCGGTTTTCTGAACAGTCCGCCACCAGTTTTACTGGTCAGGCCGATTTGTCCGGTTACTCTGAATCTCTGCAGAAACGCATCCGCGCTGCTGTCCAGGCTGCTGCAGCCAGCCGGATCAACGCCATGGGTGGGGCAGAAACGCTTGCTGCAGCCAGCATCTGCACTGTCACTGACACCTTTGTCTGCGATGCCCTGGCCGGGAATACCCTTTACCTCTACACCTATGAAAACGCTGTTCCGGCCATGGTGTCCTTTGTGTCTGGTCAGGACGGGGCAGTGTCAGCTACCGGTGTCTTAATCCTCTATGATGGATTCTTACCTGATTCTTCTGAAGAGGTCCAGCAGTTTTTGGAAGGCTTTGGGGTACTGGTCAGCGAGCTTACCATTCCATCATAAAAGGCTCTTATCTGCGCGCTCTGGAGTCCCTTTGGTTTTCCTGACCTGCACAATCCGAAACATGGGATAGTGAACAGCTGAATGGCGATTATAACTTCTACCGGCCCATTATCCGGGAAAAGGCAATTTGAAAATGGGGAGGGTAACATGAGAGAAACAACACCCGATCTCACAAGGATCGGCAAGTATATAAGTTTGATCCTCCGGCACAAGCCGGAGGTCATTGGAATCCGGTTGGATGCCCATGGCTGGGCGGATGTCAATGCACTGCTGACGGGCATCAGCAGGAAATACCCCATTAACCGGGACATTCTGGATGAAATCGTGCGGAGTGATGAAAAACAGCGATATTCCTTCAGCGAGGATGGAACAAAAATCCGGGCCAACCAGGGACACTCCATCCAAGTGGATGTGGGACTCCCCGTGACCGAACCTCCGGAAACGCTGTACCACGGAACAGCCCGGCGGTTTGCCGCCTCCATTGAGGCCCGGGGGCTGCTCCCCGGGAGCCGTCTGTATGTCCACCTTTCTCCGGACAAGGAAACGGCAGAGAAAGTTGGACGTCGGCACGGAGAACCTGTGATCTACCTGGTGGATGCCGGACAGATGTACCGGGATGGCTCTCTCTTTTATTTGTCTGTCAATGGAGTCTGGCTGACGAAGGCAGTTCCTGCGGCTTACCTGAAACGCTTAGAGGATGGATTGCCTGACCAGGATCCCGGTAAAGAACCCCTGAGAGATCTTCGCCTGCCTTCCCTTCGGGAACTGGAATGAATGCCCGGATATACCGGAACTGACGGCTGCGGCAGTCTGCTGTCTGGTATTTCTGATGGGATTGACAGGAGAGTGAGACCATGAATGGGAGAGGATGATCATGAACGAATATCTGAAGCAATATATTGAGCTCCAAAAGCAGTTTCGGGAGACAGAAGGAAATCCGGACAGTGTCCGCGCTCTCTATTCTTTCAAAGAAGAACTGGAGAAGGCTGGAGATGGGCAGGCCAAAGAAGTGCTGGTGGATGTGTATGATCTGCTGGACTTCAAGAAAGATGCCTGTGAACTTCTCTGCCAAATCGGAAATCTTTCTGATAAAAAAACACTCAGGCGGCTGGGCATATTGAAGGACTATGCAAAAAGATGGGGAAACCATTACGCCATCCCCAGGCCCAAAACACCGGAGGAAAAGCAGAAAGAGAAGGAGCGGCTGGCTCAGCTGGGGCTGCCTGTCTTCCGGTATCACCCAAACCCTCTGGAAACAGGCGCTTTTGAGAAATCCACAGACGGTGTTGTGTGTGATTGCTGCGGCAGGACAACCCATATTTTCTATACAGCTCCCTTTTTTGCAGTGGACGATATTGAGTATCTGTGCCCGGAGTGTATCGCCAGCGGCGAGGCGGCCAGGAAATTTGACGGGCAATTTCAGGATGAATGTTCTTTGGACAATGGTGTAGATGATCCGGAAAAGCTGAATGAGCTTATTTACCATACTCCAGGTTACTCCGGCTGGCAGCAGGAATACTGGCGTGCCCACTGCAGAGACTACTGTGCCTATCTGGGGCATGTGGGTGCCAGAGAACTGCGGGCCCTTGGTGTGCTGGATGAGGTACTGGACGATACCATGTGGGATGACGAACATAAGGAAATGATCCGGGAATCCGTCAATGGCGGGCATTTGCAGTGCTATCTGTTCCGGTGTCTCCATTGCGGAAAGCACCTGGTCTGGATGGATTTCGATTGAGGAGTGTTCCTGCGACTGCACAATTATATCTCCAGAAAGCAGAGGTGCATCTGGCACATGACAGTCCTGTCATGTGGTTCTCTGACACATAAAGGATTATTGACAATTGCAAAGGGGCTGCATTGTTCTAATAATTTGGCAAGATAAAGGAAAAAGTCTTGACGAACCAGGCAAAATTTTATAGACTGGATAGGTTGCATACTTTACCTGAAAAGGGGAATAAAGTGAAAAAGTGATGCAGCGAGAAAAAAAGAAAGGAATGAGTATCGTGGAAGAGAAAAAATTCCAACCTTATGTTCCGGCTGATAAGATTATGCCTGAATTTACCGTGGTATCTATTGTACTGGGAGCCATTCTGGCAATTGTATTCGGCGGAGCAAACGCATATCTGGGCCTTCGTGTAGGTATGACAGTATCTGCCTCCATTCCGGCCGCAGTTATTTCCATGGGAATTATCCGTCAGATCCTCAGACGTGATTCCATCCTGGAAAACAACATGGTGCAGACTATCGGTTCAGCTGGTGAATCTGTAGCTGCGGGGGCTATTTTTACCCTGCCGGCATTGTTCATGTGGGCAAAAGAGGGCCTGTGTGACGCTCCATCCTTAGTAACTATTGGTTTGATCGCCCTGTGCGGCGGTGTCCTGGGTGTCCTTATGATGATTCCTCTGCGCAGTGCGCTCATTGTTAAGGAACATGGCGTACTGGCATATCCGGAAGGACAGGCCTGTGCGGAAGTCCTGATTGCCGGTGAGGAAGGCGGAGCCAGTGCAACTACCGTATTTTCAGGCCTGGGGATTGCTGCTTTTTACAAATTTGTGGCAGACGGATTGAAAATATTCCCCAGTGAGATTACATATGATATTTCAGCCTATAAGGGTTCAGGTATCGGTATCGATGTTCTTCCGGCTCTGGCAGGCGTGGGATACATTTGTGGTCCTAAGGTTTCTTCCTATCTGTTTGCCGGCGGAGTATTAGGCTGGTTTGTGATTATGCCGCTGATGGCTCTGTTTGGAGGCGACCTGGTTCTGTTCCCGGCAGAGGCAACGGTAAATGAATTAATTGCTGCGCCTGGTGGTGTATCCAACCTGTGGGGAACTTTCCTCCGTTATATCGGCGCCGGTGCAGTGGCATGCGGTGGTGTTCTCAGCCTGATCAAATCCCTTCCGTTAATCGTCCGTACATTTAAAGATGCGATGAGCGATTACGGCAAAGGCGGTGCAGCAGGTACCCAGCGTACGGAAAAGGATCTTTCCATGAAGGTCGTTCTGTTAGGCTCATTGGCAATCGCTCTTGTGCTTTGGCTTGTTCCGGTAATCCCGTTAAATCTGTTTACAGCATTGATCGTGATTGTATTTGGTTTCTTCTTTGCTACCGTATCTTCCAGAATGGTAGGATTGATCGGTTCTTCCAACAATCCGGTTTCCGGTATGGCAATTGCTACTTTGCTGATTTCCACCCTGCTTCTGAAAGCTACGGGAATGGCGGGAATTGAAGGAATGACAGCAGCTATCGTTATCGGCGGTGTAATCTGTGTTATTGCAGCTATCGCCGGCGATACGTCACAGGACCTAAAAACAGGCTTTCTGGTAGGAGCAACCCCCAGGAATCAGCAGATTGGTGAGATCATCGGTGTCGTAGTGTCTTCTGTGGCTATTGGCGGTATTCTGTATCTGCTGTCCATGTCCTGGGGCGGATATGGAAGTGATGCGCTTCCGGCTCCGCAGGCAATGCTGATGAAGATGATCGTAGAAGGCGTTATGGGCGGCAACCTGCCGTGGAATCTGGTTCTTACCGGTGTATTTATTGCTCTTGTAATAGAGATTCTTGGGATTCCGGTATTGCCTTTTGCCATCGGTCTTTATCTCCCGATTTATCTGTCTGTACCGATGATGCTGGGCGGAATTCTGCGCTGGTTCCTTGAAAAGCGTCAATACAGCTCTGACAAAGAGAAAAATGATGTGGTGCAGTCCGGTGTCCTGTATTCTTCCGGTCTGATTGCAGGAGAAGGAATCGTGGGAATCCTGCTGGCTGTTTTGGCAGTTATCCCTACAGCAACAGGAACTCTGAGCAGTGCCATTGATTTTCATGAGAAATTCAGTATCGGCCAGATCGGCGGTCTGATCGTATTTGCTTTGCTTTTATTTACGATGTATTTTTTTGCAACAAGGAAAATCAGAAAGTCAAAATAAAGAGTGAGTGACAGGACCGGGCTGTATGCGAAAGTATGCAGTCCGGTCCTGAGCAATTACAGGAGAATTTGTATGGCGAAAAAGAAACAGAACTATCTGGATTTTATACCGGTGGTCAATACGAAAAATACCTGGAGTGAAGATGAGAAGGGAATTGTTACGATCCATATGGTACACAGAGGGTTTTATGACAAAATTGCACAGAAAATTTTTCATACTCCCAGAGTAAGCCATATTAAGCTGGACGAATACGGGAGTTTTCTGTGGAGGGAAATAGACGGAGTCCGGACAGTGGGAGATCTGGCTCTGAAAATGAAAGAACGATTTGGAAAAAAGGCAGAGCCTTTGTATGACAGGCTGGTAAAATATATGCAGATCCTTCGCAACAATCAATTCATATGGCTGAAGGGAAAGGATAAGGTAAAACTGTGAGTACAGGACAGATTATCATAGGAATTCTTGCTTTTGCAGTGGTCACTGCAGTGCTGTATGTCTGGGGACTTAAAAAGAGTTTTTCCCAGGCGGAAGAACTGGAGAGGATTCTGCTCAGCAAAGGAGCTTCCCGGGTCATAAAATATCTGGAACATCATGGCGTGATCGATCAAAGGGAAATTGCAAATCAGATCCGCGGTCTGAAGGCCGGTATGTTCTGGTCTAAAAAACGTGTTGAGGTACAGGATCCTTCTGAATTTGCCAAAAGGCTGGAGAACTTTATGCTGGATCAGCAGCTTCTGGAAAAAACAGAAGGAAATCGATACAGAAGAAGACGGTAAAAACTGTAATATAAAGGGAGTGTCGTAATATCAGCGGCATAGTAATTTTTACCGATGGGCTTGGCGGTATCAGGGAAACCATTGTGCTCAAATATTCGGATATTGACTTTACTGCAAATACCATTTATATTGATAGGCAGTTAGGCAGAGCCATTAAAGACGGGACAGAAAAGAATTTTGTCACACGGCAGCTGGAGACAAAAACGCCTAATGGTGTCAGGAGCATTCCATTACCGGAAAAGCTTTTCACGGGATTTTCATACACTGACCTGTAAATTCAGTCCCCAAAGGACTCTTATAATCCCTGAAGAAGAGAAATTTAAGTTTGTGTAAATTGAAAAAAGGGTAATTAAAACATGAGAAAACTTGCATTAAGTGACGAAATATTATTAAATGTTCAGCAGCCGGCCCGATATATCGGTGGCGAAGTGAATTCTGTGATGAAGGACCCGGAGAAGGTAGACATCCGCTTTGCGATGTGTTTTCCGGACGTGTATGAAATAGGAATGTCACATCTTGGCATTCAGATTCTCTATGATATGTTTAACCGCCGTGATGATGTTTACTGTGAGAGGGTTTACTCGCCATGGACGGATCTGGATCAGATTATGAGAGAGCGGAAGATACCGCTGTTCTCCATAGAGACACAGATGCCGGTCCGGAATTTTGATTTCCTCGGCATTACTCTGCAGTATGAAATGTGTTATACAAATATTCTGCAGATTCTGGATCTTTCCTGTATTCCCCTTCATTCTGAAGAGCGCACCTGGGAGGATCCCATTGTCATCGGCGGAGGTCCCTGCACGTACAATCCGGAACCGATAGCGCCTTTTTTTGATCTTTTTTACATTGGCGAAGGCGAAGTCGTATACGATGAACTTCTTGATCGGTATAAGGAGGCAAAGAAACAGGGAAAGAGTCGTCAGGAGTTTCTGGAGGCGGCTGCAGAAATACCGGGAATCTATGTTCCGGCTTTCTATGACGTGAACTATAAAGAGGATGGGACAATTGCGTCCATGGTTCCCGTCAATTCTCATGCACCTGCTGTGATTGCCAGACAGCTTGTGGGGGATATGACGGGTGCCTGCTATCCTGAGCGCCCTGTAGTACCTTTTATCAGAGCAACCCAGGATCGGGTTGTCCTGGAAATAATGAGAGGATGTATCCGCGGCTGCCGGTTCTGCCAGGCAGGGATGGTGTACAGGCCGGTCCGTGAGAGAAGTGCAGATGAGCTTAAGCGCCTTGCTTATGCGATGCTTAAGAATACAGGGCATGAGGAGATTTCACTGAGTTCGTTGAGCTCCAGTGATTATACACACCTGGAGGAAATTGTTAATTTCCTCATTGATGAGTTTGACGGAAAAGGTGTCAATGTTTCTCTTCCTTCCCTGAGAATTGATGCATTTTCACTGGATGTTATGAGTAAGGTTCAGGATGTGAAAAAGAGCAGCCTGACCTTTGCGCCGGAGGCGGGTTCCCAGCGGCTGCGCAATGTAGTTAACAAGGGACTTACTGAGGAAGATATTCTGTCCGGTTCTGCGGAGGCATTCCGTGGCGGCTGGAACCGCGTAAAGCTGTATTTCATGCTGGGGCTTCCTACGGAAACAGTACAGGACATGGAGGGAATTGCGGAACTGTCCGAGAAGGTTGCAGAAGTGTATTATGACACGGTTCCCAAAGAAGAACGGCATGGAAAGGTTCAGGTTACAGCCAGCACGTCATTTTTTGTTCCGAAGCCCTTTACGCCTTTCCAGTGGGCCCGCATGTGCACAAAAGAAGAGTTCCTTGAACGTGCTGCGATTGTAAATCGGAAAATGAAAGAAATGCTCAATAAAAAAAGTCTGCGCTACAACTGGCATGAAGCGGATGTGACGGTGCTGGAAGGCGTGCTTGCGAGAGGAGACCGGCGGGTATCTGCGGTTATCGAAGAGGCCTATCGAAACGGCGCTCTTTACGATGCCTGGTCGGAACATTTTGATAATAATATCTGGATGAATGCTTTTGAAACATGTGGGGTCAATCCGGATTTCTATACGGTTCGGGAGAGAGGACTCAATGAGATTTTCCCCTGGGATTTTATTGACAGCGGAATATCAAAGGAGTTCCTGAAACGGGAATGGGAGAATGCAGTAAATGAAGTTGTGACTCCCAACTGCCGGGCCCGCTGTTCCGGATGCGGTGTCCGGAAATATGGCAGCGGCGTATGTTTTGAGGGGGAGGACAGACAGTGAAGATAAGGATTAAATTCAGCAAACAGGGGCCGGTCCGGTTTATCGGTCATCTGGATGTGATGCGCTACTTTCAGAAAGTAATGCGCCGGGCCGGGGTGGATATTCGCTACAGCGAAGGCTTCAGTCCCCATCAGATTATGTCCTTTGCATCTCCGTTAAGTGTGGGTCTTACCAGCAACGGCGAATATATGGATATAGAAGTTAATTCCACCGGAAGTTCTGCAGAAATGATTAAAAAAATCAATGATACAAATGTTGAAGGAATAAAGGTCTTAAGTTATCGGCTTCTTCTGGATACGGCTAAAAATGCCATGTCGCAGGTGGCGGCTGCCGATTACTGTGTCCGTGTAAAAGATGAGTACAGCTCGGAGATTTCTCCGGATTTTCCTCAGAATTTTTTCAATTTCTGTAAAAATGAAAAAATCGAGATAATTAAAACAACAAAAAAAGGAGAGCGCACAGTAAATCTCAGTCCATTTATTTATGAGGTAAAAATGCCAGAACCGGATACAGTTTTTCTCAAATTATCATCCGGAAGCACAGTCAATGTAAAACCGGAGCAGCTTCTTACCGCATTTTTCAGTGAAAAGCAGATTGAATACCGGCCATATGTATTTCAGGTAGAGCGCGAGGAGCTTTATGCAGATGAGGATCCGGAAGGACAACACAGATTTGTCCCTCTTAAAGAGTACGGTCAGGATATAACAGACAATTAAGTTACCATACATTTACAGGCATCCGATAAGGAGGAGTTTCAGGATGAATGCTATCCGGGAATGGATTTCACGTTTTGACAGTCGTGTACTTAAGATTCGGTTTTCTGCAAAACATGCTGCCGGAGCAGTCCTTTTCTGTCTGATGCCTGTACTTTCCTATGTCCTTTTTGAATATCTGACAGGAAATCTTGCTTTTATATCTCCCGGCAAAGCAGTGCTCAATATTTTGTGGATTGGCGTTTTATATCTTGTAATTTTGATGATAAGCGGGACAACGCGCATAGCTGTTCCGGCCGCGTCAGTTATTTTTTTCATCCTGTCTCTTGCAGAGTCATTTGTTGAACTCTTTCGCGGTACACCGATAATGATCTGGGATATTCTTTCTTTCGGCACTGCGGTTACGGTTATGGAAAACTATGTTTTTGAGTTTACGTATGAAATGTTTTTTGCCGGGGGAGTTCTGCTCACAGCCAATATAATTGTATGGTTTTTTCCGCTGCGTGTCAGAGGAATGATAAAACGTCTGGTGCTGTGCCTGAGCTGTGCAGGTGCCGTTGTGGGATATGTATTTTACTTTTTTGCCGTGTTCATGCCGGGAAGCGGTTATTATCTGAATATGTGGGATCTGAATGATACATACCGGAATTACGGTTATGTTCTTTCCACAGTTGTTTCGCTGAAATATATAATGCAGAAACCTCCGGAAGGATATTCATCGTTGACTGTAAAACTTCTGGCTCAGCAGATGCAGGAAAACAGTATGGATGAAGAGGAGAGCAGTTCTGACGCTTCTGTGAGGGCATTCACTGCTTCATCGGATGGCAGCGAATCCGTCCAGCCGGTAAACCTTGTCTGTATTATGAATGAAAGCCTGGCGGATCTGAAAGTAGCTGGAGATTTTACTACCAACGCTCCATATTTTTCATATCTTGACAGCCTGAAAGAAAATACGGTCCGCGGAAGTCTGTGTGTTCCGGTATTCGGTGCGGGAACCAGCAGTACGGAATATGAGTTTCTGAGCGGGGATTCTGTGGCTTTTCTTCCTTCTGGTTCCAATGCTTATCAGCTGTTTGTGAAGCCCGGTGCACTGACGCTTGTCAGTACACTGAAGGCGCAGGGATATGAAGCAGTTGCCATGCACCCGTATCCGGCTGAAAACTGGAATCGGAAAACATGTTATTCCAATATGGGATTTGACGCATTCTATGCTTATGAGGAGTATGAGGACAGTGAGCTTCTGCGGAACTATGTCAGTGATCGGGCTGACTATGAAAAGATAATTGAACTGGTAGAAAAGAAAGAGTCTCCGGATGATCGCCTGTTTGTATTCAATGTCACGATGCAGAATCATGGCGGTTATGAGGAGACTTATGACAACTTTGACCAGCAGATCTTCCTGACGGGAGATATGGAGGGAATGTATCCGTGGGCTGATCAGTTTCTTTCTCTGATGAAGGAGTCCGATGAAGCATTTGAATATCTGACTGATTATTTTTCATCCTGCACAGAACCCACCATGATTGTTCTTTTCGGCGATCATCAGCCCAGTGTGGAGGATGCCTTTTACGATGACATCTATGGTGTTCCCAGTACGGAGGTAGATACGCCGGAACACCTTATGTGGTATCAGACGCCTTTTGTTATCTGGACCAACTATGATATGCCGTCTGCGGATATGGGAAAGCTGGGCTGTATTTATCTGTCATCATGGGTTCTTAAGCTTGCCAATCTGGAAATGACACCATATAATAGTTTTCTGCTGGAAATGTCAAAAGAAGTGCCGGTTGTGTGTCCCATCGGTATTTATGATGCGGATGGCGTTTATTACAGCTGGGAACAGACTTTTTCACAGGAATGTCCTTACATGGAACAGGTTCTGAAATATGCATACATGGCTTATAATCACAGTATTGACAAGAAAAAGGAGACATCACTTTTTTCTCTGGCTCAGGGAGATTAAGTGTGTGAATGAGTAAAAATGAATAAACTGATTATCACAAAATGGAATGACAGAGCATTGACTGCACGTTTTGATGAGGGAGAATGCCGTGCGCTGTTTCTGGAAAGCGAAGACAGACAGAGTCTTCTGGGAAATATTTACATTGGAAAAGTAAAGAATATTGTGAAAAATATCGGTGCGGCATTTATTGACCTGGGCGGAATAATGGGCTATTATAGTCTGGCTGATAATCCTGTTCCCGTTTATGCAGACGGGAGAAAGACAGGAAATGCTCTCCGTCCCGGAGACGAGCTGATTGTTCAGATAGCACGGGATGCTGTCAAGTCAAAGGAGCCGACACTGACCTGCTGTCTTAATTTTCCCGGCAAATATACGGTTGTGACCATGGGAAAAACACAGCTGGGGTTTTCAGGAAAAATTCATGATGAGAGATGGAAGGAACAGGTAAAAGAGCGGCTTCAGATATTTAAAAACGAGCGTTATGGAATTATTGTCAGAACAAATGCCTACGGTATCGATGCAGAAAAGATAGAAGAAGAAGTAAAACAGCTCTCTCTGCATATGGAGTCTGTTCTGACCAGAGCAAAAAGCCGCACATGCTACAGTCTGATCCAGAGCGGAAATCCTTCTTATATCCAGAGTCTCAGGGATACGCCGCAGCTTAAGGAGATTGTAACTGATATACCGGAATACTGGCAGCAGATTAAAGATTATCTGGAAGAAAAACAGCCTGCGGATCAGGAAAAGCTTATTCTTTATGATGATCCGCTTCTTCCGCTCATCAAGCTCTGCAGCCTGGAATCTGTTATTAAAACAGCAGCCGGTTCACGGGTCTGGCTCAGGTCGGGCGGCTACCTGGTTATTGAGCCGACGGAGGCACTTACTGTTATTGATGTCAATTCCGGAAAATTTTCCGGTAAAAAGACGCAGGCAGAAACCATTTTGAAAATCAACCTGGAAGCGGCAAAAGAGGCGGCACGGCAGATCTCACTCCGAAATCTGTCCGGTATTATACTGATTGATTTTATTGATATGGAAGATGAGAGCAGCCGGGATGAGCTTCTTTCTGTTCTCCGCAGAGAATTTATGAGAGATCCGGTTAAAACGGTTCTTGTTGATATTACAAAACTGGGATTGGTAGAAATTACAAGAAAAAAAGTTCGGAAACCATGGCACGAAATGGTACGTGAGTAAAAGCGTCTGAAACTGTCAGGGGACCGGATTTTTTACGGCCTGCGGGAATGGACGGCGGCCCAATATATAACAAAAGAAAGAGGAGAAAAATGATGGAGACACTTTTTAAACTGAAGGAAAATGGGACTACAGTCCGAACGGAAGTTATGGCCGGACTTACCACCTTTATGACGATGGCGTATATCCTGGCTGTAAACCCCAGTATTCTCGGTTCTACCGGAATGGATCCGACGGCGGTTCTGCTTGCAACGGCTCTTGCATCCTTTATCGGAACGGTCTGCATGGCGCTGATGGCCAATCTGCCTTTTGCCCTGTCTGCCGGTATGGGATTAAATGCGTATATGGCCTATACAGTTGTGGCCGGATACGGATATTCCTGGCAGATTGCACTTCTTGCTGTTTTTGTTGAGGGACTTGTTTTTGTTGTCCTTTCCCTTACCAATGTGCGCGAAGCTATTTTTAATGCTATCCCTCTTACTCTGAAGAAGGGAGTGTCCGTAGGAATTGGTCTTTTTATTGCTTTTATCGGTCTGCAGAATGCGGGGCTTTCCGTTGATTCATCTACCCTTGTAACCATAACCAGTTTTACAGCCCAGTTCCATACGGCAGGAATCTGTGCTCTTCTGGCTCTTGTAGGTCTTTTCATTACAGCAGTTCTTTATATTTACCGTGTAAAGGGAGCAATCCTTTTTGGAATTATTCTTACCTGGGTTATTGGTATGATTTGCCAGGTGCTTGGAATTTACGTACCGGATGTGGAAAATGGTTTCTATACACTGTTCCCGTCACTGGGCTTTACAGATTTCAGCAAGCTGGGACTGACGTTTGGTCAGTGTTTTAAAGCAGATTTCAGCACAGTGGGAATCATTAATTTTATTGTTGTGGTATTTTCTTTCCTGTTTGTCGATATTTTTGACACACTTGGAACTCTTATCGGTGTTGCAACAAAAGCAGATATGCTGGATAAAGACGGGAAGCTTCCCCGTATTCGTCCCGCACTTCTTTCAGATGCGATCGCAACATCAGCAGGTGCTGTTCTGGGTACATCAACAACTACGACCTTTGTTGAGTCTGCTTCCGGAGTTGCACTTGGAGGACGTACCGGTCTGACTGCGATGGTTACAGCTCTGCTTTTCCTGGTTTCCACATTGTTTGCGCCGATTTTTACCGCAATTCCTTCCTTTGCAACCGCACCGGCTCTTATTATGGTTGGTTTCCTCATGGTAGGAACTGTTACGCAGATTCGTTTTGATGAGGAAAATATGACAGAGGCTATTCCGGCTTACCTTGCGATTATTTCCATGCCGCTGTTTTACAGCATTTCAGAGGGTATTTCCATGGGAATCATTTCCTATGTGCTGTTAAATGTAGCAGCAGGAAAGGGCAGGAAAGTTGCTCCTCTCATGTATGTGCTGGCAGTTCTGTTTGTGTTAAAATATGTATTTTTATAAGTGGATAAGGCTGGAAAATCATATAAAAACAGCTTGACATTCCGACTGGCCAATGGTATATTAATCTAGTGTGCCGCACAGCGAGGCTATAAGTGCGCAAAGCCGCCGAAGCTGGCGAGTAATGATAATAGGAGGTGCCATCGATGTACGCGATTATTGCAACTGGTGGTAAGCAGTACAAGGTTGCCGAGGGCGACGTGATCAAGGTTGAGAGACTTGGTGCAGCTGCTGGCGAGGCAGTTACCTTTGATCAGGTTCTGGCTGTAAACAACGGCGAGATGAAGATCGGATGCCCGACCGTAGACGGTGCAAGCGTTTCCGCTACCGTAGTTAAAGAGGGTAAAGGCAAGAAAGTTATCGTTTACAAGTACAAGAGCAAAACTGGCTATCACAAGAAAAATGGTCACAGACAGCTCTATACTGAAGTGAAGATCGACAAGATCAACGCTTAATCTGTTATGATTCAGGTGGACGTATTTTCTGATTCCAATGGAGTCCCCGCCGGGATTGAGATAAAGGGACATGCCGGTTACGATGAATACGGCAGAGATATTATCTGCGCGGCAGTTTCCGCGCTTGCACTTAATATGGCAAATTCCGTTGAGAAATTTACGGAAGATGAATTTAAGGGCAGCACAGATGAAAAGACGGGCCGCTTTACATTCCGTTTTACAGGGGCAGTCAGTCCGGAATCAAAGCTCCTTATGGATTCGCTGATTCTGGGTCTTACCAATATAGCGGAGAGCTATGGAGCAGAATATATCAAAATCCGATTTAAGGAGGTGTAAGTCATGTTTAAAATGAACCTTCAGTTATTCGCTCATAAAAAGGGTGTTGGTTCCACAAAGAACGGCCGTGATTCCGAGTCCAAGAGACTTGGTGCCAAGAGAGCAGACGGACAGTTCGTATTAGCGGGCAATATTCTTTACAGACAGCGCGGAACAAAGATTCATCCGGGCGTAAACGTAGGCCGCGGTGGAGATGATACATTATTCGCTAAGGTTGACGGCGTTGTAAAGTTTGAAAGAAAGGGCAGAGACAAAAAGCAGGTTTCTGTTTATCCGAGAGCAATTAACGAATAATCTTCAGAGGGCTCCATACGAACATGTATGGAGCCTTTTTGTAGTTTTAGTGGTTTAAGTCTTATTATTCAGACAACTGATTGCGAATATCAGACTGTGAATATCAGATTGTAGATATCAGGCATTCTGACAGGAGGAATTTATGTTTGCAGACAGCGCAAAAATCTTTATCCGTTCAGGAAAGGGCGGAGATGGTCACGTCAGTTTCAGGCGTGAACTGTACGTAGCGGCAGGAGGTCCGGACGGAGGGGATGGCGGCCGGGGCGGAGATGTTATTTTTGAAGTGGATGATGGTCTCAATACACTGACAGATTTCCGCCATGTGCGCAAATATGCGGCCGGAGACGGGCAGTCCGGCGGAAAACGCCGCTGCCATGGCGCCGATGGAGCAGATTTAATCATAAAAGTTCCGGAGGGGACAGTCATAAAGGATTTTGAATCCGGAAAAGTCATTGCTGATATGTCCGGCGAAAACCGTCGTGAAGTTATACTTAGAGGCGGCAAAGGCGGACTGGGCAATATGCATTTTGCAACATCTACCATGCAGGTGCCCAAGTACGCACAGCCCGGTCAGCCGGCCCAGGAACTGTGGGTTCAGCTTGAGCTCAAAGTAATTGCGGATGTGGGGCTGGTCGGATTTCCAAATGTGGGAAAATCCACACTTCTTTCCCGTGTGTCCAATGCACGCCCCAAGATTGCCAATTACCACTTCACAACGCTGAATCCCCATCTTGGAGTTGTTGACCTTTCTGATGGCCAGGGCTTTGTGATGGCTGATATTCCCGGACTGATAGAAGGCGCATCGCAGGGAATCGGACTGGGACATGCATTTCTGAAGCACATTGAAAGAACAAAGGTTCTGATTCATGTTGTTGATGCGGCATCGACCGAGGGGCGCGATCCTGTTGCGGACATAAGAGCCATCAACCGGGAGCTCGAGGCATATAATCCCGGACTTCTTAAACGCCCTCAGGTTATTGCGGCCAATAAGATTGATGCGATCTATGATGATGGGGAGAGCGAAAGTCCGCTGGAGCGCCTGAAGCGTGAATTTGAGGCGGAGGGAATACGTGTTTTTCCAATTTCAGCCGTGACAGGGCAGGGAGTCAGAGAGCTTCTTTACCATGTGAATGAGCTTCTTCAGACAGTAGACCGGAGTCCGGTTATCTTTGAAAAAGAATTCGTTTATGAATATCAGGACGAAAATCTGCCGTACACGGTTGAACGGACAGCTGATGGTGTATACGTGGTGGAAGGACCCAAAATTGAAAAAATGCTCGGCTATACCAATCTGGATTCGGAGAAAGGTTTTCAGTTCTTCCAGAAATTTTTAAAGGATACCGGAATTCTGGGTGAACTGGAAGAAATGGGAATTGCCGAGGGAGATACTGTCCGGATGTACGGGCTGGAATTCGATTATTACAAATAGGAGAGAAAAGCCATGACAAGCAAACAGAGAGCTTATCTCAAGGGCCTTGCGATGACAATAGATCCGATTTTTCAGATTGGAAAAGCAGCTGTTACGCCGGAGCTGACAGCTGCTGTGTCAGAGGCGCTTGAGGCGAGGGAGCTTATTAAACTGAATATACTGAAAAACTGTGCCGAGGAGGGAAGTGTTCTCGCTTCGACTCTGGCAGAGCGTACGCATTCGCAGGTAGTGCAGGTAATCGGCAAAAAGATCGTTCTGTACCGTCAGGCAAAGGATGAAAAGAAACGGAAAATCGTTTTGCCCAAATAAGCCTGGGAAGGGACTCTGATTATGAAAAAAATTGGGATTATGGGGGGAACCTTTGATCCGATTCATCAGGGGCATCTGATGCTGGGACAGCAGGCTTATGAGGAATATGGGCTGGATTGTGTGTGGTATATGCCTTCCAGGCAGCCGCCGCACAAAAAGGATCATAAGGTCACACCGTCGGCTGCGCGATGTGCAATGATTGATGCAGCTATTGAACCTTTTCCATATTTTGTACGTTCTGATTTTGAATTAAACCGTACCGGCGGGAACACTTATACGGCAGATACATTGTATCTTTTAAAAAAAATGTACCCGGATGATGTTTTTTATTTTATAATGGGTGCTGATTCCGTCATGGATATTGAAAAATGGTATAAACCCGAGTACGTGATGAGTGCTGTGACACTGATGGCTGCTGATCGGGAATGTGAACAGAAAAAGCGCTCACTGGATGAACAGATCCGGTATCTCTGCCGGAAATATGGTGCCCATATTCTCCGTCTTCACTGTACAGAGCTGGATGTGGCGTCAGCTGATATACGTGAGAGAATCCGTTGCGGGAAGCCTGTAAAGGAACTGATTCCGGAAGCAGTGCTCAGATATATCCGCGAAAATCATCTCTACGAAACGAGGAGTGATGCAAATTGAAGCCAGAAGTGGAATCCATCAGAAAACACTTAAAGAAAAAACTGTCGCCTTCGCGATATGAACACACATTGGGTGTATCCTACACCTGCATAGCCCTGGCCATGCGGTATGGCTGTGATCTGGAACAGGCAGAAATGGCGGGACTGCTTCATGACTGTGCCAAGAGATATGATGATACAGCCATAATAGAAAAATGTGACAGGCTTGAAATACCGCTGACAGAGGGAGAGCGCATGGCTCCGCCTGTTGTCCACGCAAAACTGGGCGCATGGATGGCTGAACACAAATATCACATATATGATCCGGAGATATTAAGTGCCATTGCATGTCATACAACCGGAAAGCCGGACATGCAGATGCTGGATAAAATATTGTATGTGGCAGATTATATTGAGCCCAGGCGCAGGCAGATCCCCAAACTTCCTGAACTTCGACGCCTTGCTTTTATTGATCTGGATGAAGCGCTTTATCAGATTCTTGACGGGACATTGTCCTATCTGAAGCAAATCGGAGCTCCTGTTGATGCTATGACGGAAAAAGCCTGGCAGTATTACAGAGCCTTGCGTGAAAACGCATCGGCTGCGGAGAAAAGAAACAGCCGGAACGATGAATGCAGCAAAAGTGACACCGACATGTCCAAAAACCATATGAATGACGAAATCAAGGAGGAATATTCTCAATATGCTGGATGCAAAGGAACTGACAAAACTCGCCGTAAAGGCTTTGGAGGAAAAAAAAGGCGAAGACATCCGAATCATTGATATCCGTAATGTATCTATTCTGGCAGACTACTTTATCATTGCTGATGGAAATAATGCCAATCAGGTACAGGCAATGGCCGATAATGTGGAAGAGGAGCTCACAAAAGCAGGTCATGAATGCCGTCAGATTGAAGGGTATAATACAGCCAGCTGGATCCTTATGGACTATGGCGATATTATCGTTCATGTTTTTTCAAGAGAAGATCGCCTGTTTTATGATCTGGAGCGCATCTGGAGGGATGGAAAACAGATAGAGTCTGTTTCTGATCTGTAAAATTTTCAAATCAGAAAACTCATAATGGGATCATCTTTGCAGTCAGTTTACATAATTATATTATGTAAACTGATGATGCATTACATAACAGTATTAAGAAATAATACGAAAGAAGGCTGAATCAGATAATGCCTGGACTGGGAACAATTATAAACTGTGTCTGTATTCTTGCCGGCGGAGCGCTTGGACTCTTGATAAAAAAGGGGCTGCCGCAGAGATTTCAGGACATTTTAATGTCAGCCTGCGGGCTGAGCGTGATTTTTCTGGGAATCGCAGGTACTCTCGGAGAAATGCTGATAATTGAGAACGGATTTCTTACTACCCGCGGTACGATGATGATTATCTTTTCTCTGTGTGCCGGTGCGGTTGTGGGGGAAGCCCTGAATATTGAGAGGCATACAGAAAAATTCGGAGTTTTTATCCGTGAGAGATCCGGAAGCAGCAGGGATCCCCGTTTCGTGGAAGGATTTGTGACGACTTCTCTTACCATATGCATTGGAGCCATGGCAGTAGTCGGATCGATAGAAGACGGTATCAATAATGATATTTCAACTCTGACAGCGAAAGCCGTACTGGATTTTGTAATTGTATTTGTAATGGCATCATCTATGGGAAAAGGCTGCCTGTTTTCCTTTATTCCGGTAGGGATTTTTCAGGGGAGCATAACAGCACTGTCCAGGCTTCTGGAGCCGCTGCTCACAGATGCGGCAATTGCCAATTTATCTCTTGTAGGCTCGATGCTTATTTTCTGTGTCGGAGTAAATCTGATGTTTCAGGAAAAAGTAAAAATAAAGGTGGCAAATCTGCTGCCATCCATAGTATTTGCAATGCTTGCAGCCAGTGCAGGGTTTTAAAGGCCCGCCGCACTGGCTGTTTTTCTGTTAATACTGACTGTATCAGCGCATCATACGGAAAAGACCTATGACTTTTCCGAGAATCTGTACTTCATCGGTTATAATTGGCTCCATGGAAGAATTCTCCGGCTGAAGGCGGAAATGTCCCTTCTCTTTATAAAATCGTTTAACCGTGGCAGAGTCGCCAATCAGAGCGACAACGATCTCTCCGTTTTCGGCTACGTTTGTCTGTTCGACAATTACCCGATCTCCGTCAAAAATCCCGGCTTCAATCATGCTGTCTCCTTTAACTGTCAGCATAAATGTCTCTTTATTGGGAAGCATCTCAGCCGGAATCGGGAAATAGTTTTCTATATTCTCCTGGGCCAGAATGGGTGCACCTGCGGCTACTGTACCTACCAGAGGAACGTTGACCACTTCGCGGCGTGTCAGATTAAAGGTATCATCCACAATCTCAATTGTGCGCGGTTTGGTGGGATCACGTCTGATATAGCCGTTTTTCTCCAGCTGCTCCAGATGAGAATGCACGGAAGAAGTGGATTTGAGCCGGACTGTTTCACATATCTCACGGACAGTTGGCGGGTATCCTTTCTTTAAAATGGTTTCTTTTATATATTCAAGAATTTCTTTCTGCTTGTCGGTAATCCGTCCCTGTGCCATGCAGTACCTCCCTTTTAATCTGAAACCCCTGTCAGATACAGGTTTATATTCTTGTAATATAGTAACATATGTTCGATGAAAATGCAAACCTTTGTTCGATGATTTGGGAAAACGGCTTGACAAACACATGTTCGATAGACTATAATCATACACAGACAGAACGTGTGTTCGGCTTTAAAGAGATCGAAATGAATGAAGCAGAGTGTTACTTAACCGGGGGGATATACAGATGAAAAAGAGGGCAGGAAGAAATCATATGAAACTTTTTTTTGCAGCAGTGTTGTTTATTGCTTTGACGTCCGGCTTTATGGGAAAAAACCTGATGAAAGTCATGGCGGAAGAGGAGAGCGAGCTTCGCTATAATAAATATTATACCAGCATTCGCCTGAATCCGGGAGATACCCTCTGGACTATTGCGGATCAGTACAATGTTAATTCTGAAAAATCCATGGAAGAGTATGTACGTGAACTGCGCCACATGAACAGCCTTACAGATGATCAGATACATGTGGGACATTATCTCACAGTGTCTTACTATGCACCCGCTTCAGAATAAATCTCAGATATTTTTATTTTCGTATGCTGCCAGAGTTTTTACATACGCAGCAGCCTGTTTTTATTATGAGAATTAAACATATCTTTTTGTTTATGAGTATGTGTTTTTGTGCTATCATTACATAAGAGTATATTTTATGGGAGGTAGCAGTCATTGGAGATAGTGTTTCATAAAGAATCAAAGATATTCCATCTTTTTAATCAGAGTATAAGTTATATCATTGCGGTTCTTCCGGACGGACATATCGGGCAGCTGTATTTCGGCGGGAGGATTCATGACAGAGCGGATTTTTCATATCTTCTGGAGCTGGCTCCCCGGGATATGGCTTCCTATCCTTTTACAGGCGACAGAACTTTTTCCAGAGGACATGTAAAGCAGGAATATGCCGTTTACGGAAGCGGAGATTATCGTTATCCTGCAGTTTCCGTTCTTCAGGAGAATGGAAGCCGCCTGTCAGATTTCTGCTATGAGAGTTATGAAATCATTTCCGGGAAACCAGAGCTTCGGGGTCTCCCTGCAACTTATTCAGAAAGTGATTCCGATGCTGAAACGCTAGTTCTGAAACTGTATGATACCCTGACAGGCGTCAGAGTATTTCTCAGCTATACGATATTTTCTCAATTTGGTGCACTGGCCCGCAGTGTCAGACTGGTAAATGAAGGTTCTGTCTCCGTTTACATTGAAAGAGCTATGAGCGTGTGCCTTGACCTTCCGGATCATGATTATGATTGGATTCAGTTTTCAGGGGCATGGGCCAGAGAACGTACTGCTTATACCAGAAAACTGGAATTTGGGATTCAGGCTGTCAACAGCACCCGGGGGCATTCTTCCCATGAGCACAACCCCTTTATTATTCTTAAGCGTCCTGTGACGGATGAATTTCATGGAGAAGCCATTGGTTTTTCACTTGTTTACAGTGGAAATTTTCTGGCTCAGGCTGAAGTGGAATCTCATGGCACTACGCGATTCCTTATGGGAATAGAGCCGTTTAATTTCCAGTGGAAGCTTGAACCTGGGGAGGAATTTCAGACACCGGAATGTGTTGTTGTATATACTTCTGAGGGACTTAACAAGATGAGCCAGAGTTTTCACCGTCTTTATCAGACACATCTGATTCGCGGATACTGGCGTGACCGGCCAAGGCCGATACTCATCAATAACTGGGAAGCTACCTATTTTGATTTCACGGAAGAAAAACTGCTTCGCATCGCCGGGAAAGCAAAAGAGTGCGGTATAGAGCTTTTTGTTCTGGATGACGGATGGTTTGGCTCAAGGTGCAGTTCCAGATCCGGACTGGGAGACTGGTATGCTAATCGGGAACGGCTTCCTGATGGCATAAAAGGTCTGGCGGAAAAGATGGAAAATCTGGGAATGCGATTTGGTCTCTGGTTTGAGCCGGAAATGGTTAATGAGGATTCTGAACTTTATCGTGCTCATCCGGACTGGATTCTTCATACGCCGGGCCGCAGCTGCTGTCATGGGCGATATCAGTATGTTCTTGATTTTGCACGTCCTGAGGTAGTAGATTATATTTATGACAGGATGTATCAGCTGCTCAAAGATTCCCATATTTCTTATATTAAATGGGATATGAACAGGAGTATAACAGAGTGCTACAGTATAGAATTTCCTCCTGATCGCCAGGGAGAGATTTTTCATCGGTATATACTGGGAGTATATAATCTGTATGAGCGCCTTATATCAGCTTTCCCTCATATTCTTTTTGAGTCATGTGCCAGCGGCGGTGCGCGGTTTGATGCCGGACTGCTGTATTATGCTCCGCAGGGATGGGCGAGTGATAATACAGATGCGGTATGTCGTCTGGGGATTCAGTACGGAACCTCCTATTGCTATCCGATAAGCAGTATCGGAAATCATGTATCGGCTTCTCCCAATCATCAGCTGGGAAGAAGCACGCCGCTGTGGACACGCGCGAATGTAGCTTATTTTGGAACGTTCGGGTATGAGCTTGATCTGGAAAAGATATCTGAGGAAGAGAAAGAAATAATCAGAAAACAGGTTGCATTTATGAAAAAGCATCGCAGCCTGCTTCAGTTCGGATTATTTTATCGTCTTAAGAGTCCTTTTGAGGGAAATGTGACTGCATGGATGACTGTCAGCGACGATGGGAGAGAGGCGCTGGTTGGATGGTATCGCGTTCTGAATGAAGCGAATGGCCCGTTTACCCGGCTCAGGCTTGCAGGACTGAATGCTGAGCAGTACTATGAGATCTGTGATGTGATGCCATCAGACAGTTATTTTGGTCCGTCTGGACAGTATGGAGATGAGCTGATGAACATGGGACTCATTACCAGTGATTCCAGCTGCGGGCAGTTTTCTGACGGCAGAAGGCAATCCTGTGATTTTGATTCCAGGATATTTTATTTAAAGGCATGTCCGGAAAGGATGAAAGACTCAACCTGTTAATAGTTATCCTGAATATATAATTCCGCCTGACAGACGATGTTTTCTGCCAGGCGGAATCGAACATTTAAATCATTTGATATCCTGAAGCTTCAAAATCCTGAAGCCAGCGAAAACCGATAAGATAAGATATCCACACAGTACAACAAGGCATGAATTCCTTTCCTTCTGCATAATGTACCTAATATCTGTCCTACATCTGCTTTTATATCCTTATAAATTACCTGGCGGCGATATTTTGGTGCAAAAACGATATGATACTTGCATTCCCACTTTGTATGGGCTAAACTGTTTATGTCCATTTTGAGGACCTCCTGTGCTATTTTATTTGTGGTTTGCAGACCCACTTTTAAGTTTAGCACAGGAGTTCATACTTATATCTAAAGATCTTTCCTCCCCCTGCATAGCAGGGGGGGTATTTTTACTGTGATACAAAAAGAACCTCTATTTTGCCGTGGCTTAATAGAGGTTCTCTGAAAGTCCGAAGAGTGAAATATTTAATTTCATCCCGTTATTATCTAATTGATAAGTCTGATTTTTTACTTTGTTTAATTTATTTTTCTCGAAGCTGTACCTTGTTTCGGGCACTGCGTCTGCGTTCATCCTCAAGGGCAGCGTAATGTTTTTTTGTTGTATTTACATCATTATGCCCCAGAACATCGGCTACGAGATAAATATCGCCCGTTTCACGATACAGATTTGTACCGTATGTGCTGCGAAGTTTGTGAGGGGTTATTTTTTTTAATGGAGTAACGAGACGGGCATATTTCTTTACCATATTTTCCACACTTCGCACATTGATTCGTTTCCTCTGCATGGAAAGAAATAGTGCGTTTTCATGGCCCGGCTCCGGTGTAATATGTTTCCGTTCTTCCATATAATCGGCAAGTGCATATTCGACTTCTGAACCAAAATAGATGATGACTTCTTTTCCGCCTTTTCGGTGGATACGGAGACCGCCGTTTTTAAAATCAACATCCTCCAGATTAAGTCCCACGCATTCTGAGACGCGAAGACCTGTGCCAAGAAGCAGTGTCATCATCGCCAGATCCCGGACTTTTGTCTTTGCATGATAGGCTTTCTGTTTTTCGGTCAGGTTTTCTCCTTCTTCTACCTGATCAAGAAAGCTGGCCACCTCATCTACGTCAAGTCGGACAATTTCCTTTTCATGGATTTTCGGAAGCTCAATCAGAGAAGCAGGATTTGTTTTAATTCGTTCACGGCGGAAAAAATAATTATAAAAGCTTTTGAGGGAAGATATTTTTCGCATAATTCCCCGCTCTGTATTTACGCGATCCTCATTCTGATCTGTGGAGTAGCATTTCAGGAACTCCATATATTCTTCAATATCCATAAGCTGGATGTCATCAAGTATGGAAAGCGGTATATCACATGTTTTCATACCTGCCAGTGCCGGATTCTGTTTTTCCAGGAATTCAAAGAATATTTTAAGGTCGTAGGCATATGCCAGACGTGTTCTGGAAGAGGTGCGGGGCTCAATACCGCGAAAAAAGTCAGCGCAAAATGGAGGAAGTTCTTTCATCATATTACGGAGACGCTTTGTGTTATCTATTACTTCCTGTTCGTGGTAGGAGAGTGAAGCCATTGAAACAATTACCTCCTTTTTTCCGGCCAGCCGTTTATGCGGCCCTCTGTGATTGCATGAAAGAATCGATCTTTAACGCCAGGTGCAGATGCATTCAAAGATTTTGTTAGATTTTTAACAAATTCCCGTTTTGTTTTTCCGTCCACAGGACAGGGGTTTTTGCATACCGGTAACTCAAAACGGTTTTTAAATCCAATAATATCAGCTTCTGATACATAGATCAGAGGTCTTATCAGGGTAAGTCCTGTGCGATCCCAGTATGTTTTCGGGGAAAAAGAATAAAAACGGCCCTCATAAATTAATGACAGAAGCATCGTATCAATCAGATCGTCTCTGTGGTGGGCATATGCAATTTTATTGCAGTTCATGGACAGAGCAGCCTCATTTAAAGCGCCTTTACGCATTTTTGCACAAAGGGAACAAGGGTTGGATTCTTCACGTGTTTCAAAGAGAATTTTTCCAATATCGGTTGGTACGACTTTGTATGGAACTGAAAGACTGTCACAGAGTGCCCGGATTGGCGCTGTGTCAAATCCGTCAAAGCCCAGATCAACCGTTATAGCACATAAATCGAATGGCTGAGGATAAAAACGTTTAAGGCCATGAAGAGCATATAAAAGTGTCAGGCTGTCTTTGCCTCCGGAAATACCGATGGCAATTTTATCGCCGGATTCAATAAGACAATAATCATCAACGGTCTGACGGGTCAGACTGAGAAGGCGCTGCATTTTCATAAAATTATTCTCCATAGGTATTTTTTGTCACAACTATTCGATAAAGTAGACTTTCACGAATAGTTTGATATCACTCTTACATAGTACCACACAATTACTTTTTTGTAAATAATCAGTCTAAAAATGCTCTGTAATATGGCCAGTCAGCTGACATGCTTTCCACAGTTACATTGTTGACTTTCCCTGCGGATTCATGAATTGCAATCATTGAACCGTCCATATTCCAGCCAAGGAACATCACAACATGGGAATCCGTTCCGAGCCGGATCAGAAGATCGCCGGGTTTCAGTTCATTGCGGGATATACTGCGGCCGCTGTGTACCAGATTGTATGTTCCCTGTGCTGAAAAATCCTGCCCCAGTGCTGTCCGGTAAACCCAGTTTACCCATCCGGAACAGTCAAGTCCCGAGAAAATCCGACCGTTATGATCGGGGGATGTCACAGAATTAAAGCCGTTTCCCGCATATCCCGGATGTCTTGCTTTGCCGCCATAATAATATGGGATTCGTCCTGCTGAATTCAGGGCACAACTTATCACTGCTCTTCTCTCGGCAGATATGTCATCAGGAAGAACATTCATATAATCTGATATTTCATTAAATGACAAAGGTTTTCCCAGGGTCAGAGCCGGCTGTGTAAGGCCATACTGGATAGCCCAGTCCTGATTTGAAAGATTTTTCACGCTGGAAATCATGTCATCCGTCCATCCCTGCCAGTTTGAGGAAACCTGCGCTCCCAGACTGTCAAGAATAAAAAGATTCTGATTTTCTTCTAGTCCCGTAATTTTAACGGAAACACTCAGATCTACATGTCCCGGACAATATTTTCCTTCTTCATTAAGATAAACTGTCTGCCCGTTAAAATCCTGTCCGGATGCTGTCTGAGTAGGATTATCTGCCGCATTAGCTTCAGGAATGGCGTTTGAAGGAGTGGATAAAAGTATTCCGCTGTTTTTGCTCCCTGAACTTTCTGTCCCGGATAATTCTGCGGTATTGGATTTTCCAATCTCATCAGCCGGTCCCAAACTCTTTTCTGATGTACTCTCTGCCGTCTGTTCTGCAGATACTGTCTCATCCGCCGCTTCCGGAAGTTCACAGCAGCCCTCACAGTAATATACATTTCCTACAGTAACCTCATATTGATGTGAAAGATACCACAGGTGTTCTGCATAAGCCTGGAAAAGCTCTGTGTTCTGCCAGTCCCAGAAATATGTAAAAACATTTGCCATAGACAAAATTTCTTTTGTATTGGAATGAAGATCTGTCATGTTTCCGTCGCCATCATAAAACTGCAGATTGATATTTCCCCATTCAGGAATTACCCAGGTTGAAGGCTCAGAAGGATTGTGAGCTTCATTGGAAGGATCATAGGAACCGCACACGGATTCCTTTGAAAGACCTTTCTGTATTGCAGCCTCTTCGGGAGAATACTGTATCCACTGGTATATTTCAGAAACCCAGGAGGCTTCTTTTTCATTCAGATAGGTGTACATTTTTGCCCCTTCTGATCGGGACAGATCTGTATGATAAAACAGGGAAAGGAAGGAGCTCCAGACAGACGGAATTGATATTTCTTCTTTTCCTTCAGACCCTATGGCCATCAGGTTATACCTTTCCGGCAGCGGCTCATACCCGTTTGCTCCCATTTGAAATGAACGGAAAAGTCCGGAGATATTAAAGAGCGGACTCAGAAGACTTCTGGCAGATGGCAGGGAAGAAGAATCATTGTCAGCAGATTCCATTTCCTGCTGTTTGCTTTCTTCCTGAAAAACAGCCTGTCCATCTGAAAAATCATAATCAGAACCGGAATTTTCGGGCGAATAAAAACCAGCCATCCATACTGGCAAAAGGCCGGCAAATGTCATCACAGCTATTTTAATTGTAAATTCTTTTTTTGGATTCATACTTTCTTATTAAATTTAAAAGCTTTGTCTTATTGGAAAGTGGCCGAAATGGCCGGGCATACAGGATTTGCGTCCTGTATAAAAACCGGCATGAACCGGCCCGTTTACAGGGCTGTCATACCGGTTTGACATACATATTATACTATGTGAGTACACTCAGTTTACATTCCACTCAGGTATTTTGGATGCTCTCTGTGCCGGATATCTATTATTTTTCCTTGCTTTTCATAAATTCCTGTTTTTGTTTTGCGAATTCCTTGATAATCGCTACGGCACCGTCGTATCCTACAACACTGCTGTTGATACAGAGATTGTAGCTCTTGCAGCTTCCCCAGCGCTTGCTGGAATAATAATTATAATAGCTGGAACGCTGTTTGTCTGTTTTGATCATGATATCCTTTGCCTTTTCTCTCGAAATATCATGACGTTCCATCAGCTGACGGATTTTGTCCTCTTCGTTTCCGGAGATGAAGACAGAAACCATATTGGGATAGTCAGCCAGAGCATAATCAGCGCAGCGGCCGACAATTACACATGATTCTTCGTCTGCCAGTTTTTTTATGGTGTCAAACTGTGCGAGAAATATTTTGTGATTAATGGGCATATCCATATAAGCTGATGTGTTGTAGCCCATTGAATATGTGTCCATAACCAGAGAATACAGAAAACTGCTGGTTGGTTTTTCGTCATGGGTTTTAAAAAGCTCTTCACAGAGTCCGCTGTTCTTTGCGGCTAAGGCCAGTAATTCTTTGTCATAACACTTTACACCAAGAGAAGCCGCCAGTTTCTGTCCTATAAGCCTTCCGGAGCTTCCACATTCACGTCCAATTGTGATAACAAGATTTCCTTTCATTCGCCCCACTCCTTTCAAGTCAAGTACACATATAGTGCGCTGTATACATATAGTAGTATATCACAAAATATCTGAAAGGTCATTAAAATTTCAAAAATTGTTTTTCTTTTTGAAGGGATTTAAACAAAATCAAGCCTGTTTTCTGAGTCTCTGAAGAAGTTCCTCAAAATACTCCGGAAGTGGCGCTGAAAATTCCATATATTCGCCTGTACGAGGGTGAATAAAGCCAAGAATACCTGCATGAAGGGTCTGCCCTTCCAGATGGTAGGGCTGGCGTGCAGGTCCATATACCGTATCTCCGAGAATCGGATGACCGATGCTTGCCATATGAACACGGATCTGATGAGTCCTCCCTGTTTCCAGGCGGCATTCAATGTATGTGTAAGTCCCAAATCGCTCCAGAACATGATAATGGGTAATCGCATCACGTCCGTTTTTGGCATGAATGCTCATTTTCTTTCGATCTGTGGGATGTCTTCCGATTGCAGCATGAACTGTTCCGGCATCATCCGCAAGATTTCCGAATACAATCGCATAGTATACTCTTGTAATGGAATGAACCTTGAGCTGTTCGGCAATTGAATTGTGAGAAAAATCATTTTTGCATACAACCAGAACACCGGTGGTATCCATATCAATGCGATGTACAATTCCGGGCCTGAGAACGCCGTTTATTCCGGAAAGCTGATCCTGACAGTGATACATAAGACCATTTACAAGAGTGCCGGATAAATGACCGGCTGCAGGATGAACTACCATTCCCTTGGGCTTATTAACAACAATGATATCACTGTCTTCATAAAGGATATCGAGAGGAAGCGGTTCTGCACAAATCTCGGCCTCAACCGGTTCGGGTACTTCAAAAGAAACGGTTTCATCTCCGTTCAGGCGAAAACTGCTTTTTACCGTTTTTCCGTCTACCTGTACCTGTCCGTCACGCAGAAGCTTCTGAAGAAAAGCGCGGGAATATTCCGGGTATGCCTCTGAAAGGAATTTATCAATCCGGCTGCCGGCTGCTTCCCGTGAAGTTATCAGATCCCTTTTCAATGCTGATTCTCCTCTCCGCTTCTGTCTTTCTTTGCTCCAAAAGAAAGGAATGAAAGTTCTTCATCCGAATAGTAAAAGAAAAACAGGAATATCAGAAGAAATGTAGCAATTACCACATAGCAGTCTGCAACATTGAAAATTGGGAAATTAATCAGTTTAAAATACAGAAAATCAACCACATAGCCATTAATCAGTCTGTCTATCAGATTTCCGACTGCGCCTGAAACCAGTAAAAACAGACTGCATGTTAAGGGAAGGTATTTTTTTTCAGCAGGCATTCTCCAAAGGGCCCAGGCAACAAATATGATAACTGCGGTGGCAATCAGAAAGAAAAAGCCCTGACGGCCCTGCAGCATTCCAAAAGCGGCTCCCCTGTTTTCAGAGTAATACAGTTCAAAAATCCCCTCCAGAATAACAAAGGGAGCTTTGCCCTTCAGATGGGTCACGGCCATATTTTTGGCAGCCTGATCAAAACCAATGGAAATGATAAGTCCGCAGATAAAAATAAGAATCTGACGTATTTTTTTATCCATGTATTCAGATATCCTCCCCTGTACCAGTATTTTCTGATAATGTGAGGACAGCAGAAAGAGCGTCTTTCATCTCAGCTTCTGTAACTGTCCGATCTACAAATGCATTTCCGATTTCACGCAGCAGAATAAAACGGATCGCACCGGAATCCATTTTTTTATCATTTTTTGTAGCCTGTATAATATCTTCCTGCTTTAGCCCTGATACACGGGTCGGAATATGAAAACATTCCAGAATCTGACGAAATTTCTGCGTCTCACGTGAATCGATAAGGCCGCGTGACGCTGAAAGCTGCATAGCGGCAAGAGACCCAAGTGCCACGCATTCTCCGTGCAGAAGAGAAAAATTTTTAAGCTTTTCGATAGCATGTCCCAGAGTATGGCCAAAATTTAAAAGCATGCGATCGCCTTTTTCTGTGGGATCAGCTTCAACCACGGCACGTTTAATTTCATTGCTTACCAGAACCATTTTCCGAAGTGCTGCAGGCTCTCTCTGCCAGATAGAAGAAGCATTTTCAGACAGCCATTCATAGTAGGAACTATCGCGTATCAGGCCGTGTTTAATGACCTCTCCCATCCCTGCGGAAAACTGGCAGTCCGGAAGAGTCTGAAGTGTGTTGATATTTGTATATACCAGTTTTGGCATATGAAACGCACCGACCATATTTTTATAGGCATCAAAATCAACACCTGTTTTTCCGCCGATACTGGAATCTACCTGTGACAAAAGTGTGGTGGGGATCTGGATGAAAGATACTCCTCTGAGATATGTGGCTGCTGCAAAACCGCAGAGATCGCCGACAACGCCTCCTCCCAGAGCTACCAGCATATCATTTCTGTCAAACTGATTCAGGATCAGATGTTCATAAAGCCCGCGGACTGTATCGAGATTTTTGTTTTCTTCGCCTGCCGGGAATACATAGGATACTATCTCGCGGCATACAGGGGCAAGAAGTCTCCTGACATCCTCCAGGTACAGCTTTGCTACCGTAGAATCAGTAACAATGCAGATCCTTCTTGAAGAAAGTCCAAAGGCTTCCATTTCGGCAGGCAGAAGTGAAAAATCCTCTGTCATAACAATATCATAAATCGGGGACTGATTCATATGCACCGTGATTCGGTTAGTCCGCAGTCCGGCTGTGTTTTCTGTCATAAGTACACTCTCCTTTATCAGCAATATTTTTCAGCATAAACATACAGGCGGCCTTTTCTTGTCTCTTTTCCGCTTCCGGTATAACAAAATTTGCCAAGACCTCTGACGGAAATGATTTCTCCGCCTTTCAGCTGAACTCCGGGCGATACTGTCAGTTTTCCGTCAACAAAAACGTGTTCATTTTCAATGTAAGGCTGTGCCTGTGAGCGTGAGAGTGAAAATACCATGGCAATCACGCTGTCCAGGCGTGGACTGGCTACACTGCCGCTTACTGTCACACGGCCTGGGGCAATGTCTGCTGTTTCATCCGTCATCCGGCAGATTACGGATGTATGGCGGACCATTCGCAGTTCCTCACACAGAAATGAGGATATCTTATCCAGGCAGAAAATAAAACAGCCGCTGTCCTTTATCAGAATATCGCCGATGCAGCTGCGTTCAATTCCAAGATTCATGACAGCCCCCAGATAATCCCGATGGTTCAGAGGCTGGGAAAAGCGCAGATTTGCCGGTTCGACCCTAAGTGTCTGAATAGGCAGCGGAGTACTTTTGTCCTCATAGGACGGCAGAAAACAAACAATTTTCCGTTCCGCTTCCTTAAAACCCCCCGACAGAACAACCGGAACCGGCGGGAGAAGTTTTGAAACTGAGTGGAAAATTGTCTGTTCTCGCAGTGTTAAAAAACCCGTATATGTTTTTACATCCCTTTGCCAGCAGAGATCCGCCAGCTCCTGAATGCGTTTTTTCAGTAGTAAATCTTCTTTTTCCTGAAACATATTTTTCCCCTACAGGTGCAGGTTCATCCCGGAAATATTCAGAGAACCGTCTGCAAGAAGCTCAGGAAAATCGCCGGATAATTCCACCGATGCCGGTGTGGCGATAAAGATGTAATTGGAGATTTTCTGAAGATTTCCATCCATAGAATATGTAGCACCGCATGTGAAATCAATGATTCGCTGGGCTATTTCCATATGAATGCCCTCCATATTTAAGACTACGGCTTTTCCGGCCAGCAGGTAATCACAGATTTCTCTTGTATCCTCCATGGATGTGGGTTTGATTAAAGAAACCTCCATTCCGCGGCGCATGGGAACAACTTTATTATTGTTCCGGGAAAGGAAACGCGGTTTTGCTTCCGGCTCCTCGTCATAGTCATCATAATCTTCTTCTTTTTTATTAAATAAACGCCTTTTAGAGCTTTTCTCTTCTTCGTAATCATCATCGACGAAATAATCGTCATCATTTTCTGTAAGACGCATTGTATCCATTATCTTATTCAGAATGCTCATACTTTAATTCTCTCCCATCTTTGTTCTGGAACCAAAAATACCGGTGCCGACTCTTACCATCGTTGCACCTTCCTCAATGGCAGTCTGATAGTCTCCCGTCATTCCCATCGAGAGCACATTCATACTAACATTATCAATGTTTTTGCTTTTTATGTCAACACATAAATCATACAATTTTTTAAAAATACCGCGATTTTCTTCTGAATTTTCTACAAAAGGAGCAATTGTCATCAGACCTTTAATACGGATATGAGGCATGGCTGCAATAGTCTGCACGGCTTCTTCCACTTCCGGCATATGAAAACCGAATTTGGATTCTTCTTCGGCTACATTGACTTCAAGAAGAATATCGACATAAATTCCTTTTTTAGCTGCTTCTTTTTCAATCTGTTCTGCCAGCGACACTGAGTCAACAGAATGGATAAGAACAACTTTGTCTATTACCTGGCGTACCTTGTTTTTCTGGAGATGCCCGATCATGTGCCATCTGATATCATCGGGAAGCATTGGTTTTTTTTCAAGAATTTCCTGTACTTTATTCTCTCCGAAATCACGGATTCCCGCCTCGTATGCTTCCCGGATCATCTCAGCAGGCTTCGTCTTGCTTACTGCAATCAGCGTTACTTCTTCCCGGTTTCTTCCGCTTTTTTTAACGGAATCTTCTATTTGCTGTTCTACATATCTTAAATTTTCCTGTACCATATGTCTGCCTTCCTGTATTTTATTTACTGATATACGATCTGGCCTTCCGTTACTGTCTGTGCATCCAGAACAATATGATCATACACGGAAAGTCCATAGCCTGTCCCCTTCTGAATTATGTAGTACTCTCCATTGTTTGCAAGCTCTTCTATCTGTTTAAATACTGCATATCCTTTATTAATATTGTATGCTCCGGACAGTGTGGCGGTTGCTCCGATCTGAAAGCGATCGCTGGAGTCCGGCTTTACAATGTAATCACCGCTTTTAAAGGGGCCGGAATCACTTTTATCCACATAGTAATACTCATCTGTTGAATTGTAGATTTCAGCCGGTGTAAATACGATTGACTGTTCTCCTGATTCAGAATAAACTTCCTTATAAAAGCCGGTTTCGTCTGATTCGGCATCTCCGCCTGTTGTCAGATAATCGACAGGAATAGTATAAAATTCCTTTGTTGTTACCGATGAAACAGGAATTTTGAGCCCCTGTACTTCTTCGGAAGAAATTTCAAAATTTATAAACCGCTCTGAAACATACTGAATCATAAATTTATCAAGATCGATTCTTCCGTAATTTTCTCCGTCGGCGCCGGTAAATTGTGTGTAGTTTCCGCTGAGGGTAAAGCTGCTTCCGATTGGCCGGATTGTCAGTGTATCCCTGTCCGAAAATGCAGTCAGATCTTCTTCCGTCAAAGGAAAAACAACAGACCAGTTTTCAGAGGTAATCAGCTTGTAAACAGGAGTTCCGGCTTCAACCAGATCCCCGGCCTGATGAAGCTGGCGCTGATAATCTGTCCGGTCAAAAACCTCGGATGTCACGGCTGAAGGATCAAGTCCCTCATAAGAATCAATTGCGTAAGATACAATACCGGCCTGCTGTGAAAAAATCTGCTGATAACTGATGCCCTGCTCCTGCAGAAGTGCGTCCATATCTCCCAATGCATTGAAATTCATATATTCTGCTACAGAGGCCTGAAGAGAATATTTCGCATTGTAGACTGTATCAAAATTCATATCACTGTAAGACAGGCAGAACGAACTCAGCTGCTTTTTTAACTCAGACAGATTTTCCGATGAAAGTGCCGATGCGGCATCCTGATTTTCCTCCAGGAATTTGCCCAGTTCTCCGGTTTCATCAAGAGAGTACACTCTTGCTCCCGCTGAGGCACGTTTTCCTTCACGGATATAGTAATTTACATATCCGCTCTGGGGAGCATTCTGGACGGATTCTTCACGAAAAATAATCCCCGTATAATCCCGATCATTTACAATACTTCCCTCCACAACCTCATAAAACTGAACGTGATCCCGCCGAAGGTATGTATAGACGCTGAAAGAAAGATAGATGAAGATCATGGCAAAGATAATCATGCCGACATTGATATTCAGCGGTTTTTTGTACCTGGCAATTTTTTTATTTTTAGCCACGATATCCTTCTTCCTCCTTCCTCATTGTATTATAAGGGGCGACACAAAAAAATTCAAGAAAAATCAATCCTCCTGATTATCCATAATCATCCATAATCTGCAGATGCCAGAAGGAACGGCAGGGGCCCTCCCCTGCGTTTCGCATGGTATGATATATGTTGGGTTTGATGTAAATGGAATCTCCGGGTTCAAGAATATAGACAGTTCCTTCCAGGTTGATTTCCAGCCGTCCCTCAAGCACAACGCCTGCTTCCGCATAAGGATGCAGACCCCAGGACGGCGGCGTATCGCTGCTGCCCGGTGCATAGGTGGAGTACTCATAAATGCCCCGTTTTTTTCCAAAATCCATCCGGCGGATTTCAAGGTTGTATTCATCATAATTGAAAACCTTATGTTCGTCACGGCGGATCACAGTCCGCTCCTCCAGAGAGGGACTCAGAAGATCCCTGACAGAGACTCCCAGCGCAACACAGATACGCTGCAGATTGTTAAGAGTCGGACTGGCCTGATTGCGCTCCAGGTTGCTCAGATATCCGACAGAAAGATTGGTAAACTGAGAAAGCTTCTGAATAGTAATTGATTTACTTTTCCGTATCTCCTTAATGCGCAGACCTATTTTATCAACGTCTTCAAATTCCATACTGTTCTCCTTTCTCTGCCGTTTTATTTTTCTGGCTGTCCCATGCGTCGCCAATTCGTGAAAGAGCCTCTTTGATTACACTTCTCGGGCTTCCAAGATTAAAACGCATGAATCCGCTGCCAAAACTTCCTGAATGAACTCCGGGATCAAGCCATACATGGGCTTTCTGAGAAAAGAAATGTTCCAGTTCATCATCTGACATATTCATACTGCGGCAGTCAAGCCAGGCCAGGTAAGTGCCCTCCGGTTCAATAAGTTTTATCTCAGGCATTCTTGTCTGTGTAAAATCACGAAGAAGTTCCAGATTGCCGTGCAGATAAGAAATCAGCTGTTCAAGCCATTCTGCGCCGTCACGATAGGCTGCTTCACATGCAATGAGTCCCATGCGGTTGATATTTTCCTGCCCGACATCCAGAAGAGCGGATGCAAAGCGTCTGCGCATTACCGGATTGGGAATAAAGATGTTCGATGTCTGAAGTCCAGCCAGGTTAAATGTTTTGCTGGGGGCTGTGCAAATCATACAATGGGATGCGGCATCCTCAGAAAGGCTTGCGTAAGGCGTCTGTACATGACCGGGCCAGACAAAATCACCGTGAATCTCATCACTTATAACAAATACATTATATTTCAGACAGATTCTGCTCAGCGATTCAAGCTCTTCTCTTGTCCAGACACGGCCTACGGGGTTGTGGGGATTGCAGAGAATCATAAGAGACGCATTATTTTCCACAATAGTTTTTTCAAGCTGCTCCAAGTCCATCTTATAATGACCGTCACGGAGCACAAGAGGATTGGCCGCCAGCTTACGGTTATTTCTCAGTATCGCTCTCTCAAACGGATGGTATACGGGGGGCTGAATAACAACCCCATCTCCTTCCTTTGTAAATGTGCGAAGTGCCATAGAAAGCGCGAATACGACACCGGGCGTACAGACAAGCCATTCATATTCCGGTGTCCAGTGAAAACGGCTGCTGTACCAGTTACACACTGCTCTGTAATATTTTTCATCCGCTTTTGTATATCCGAAAACACCATGACTCACAGCATTCTCAAGTGCCTTTCTTACGCCTTCCGGAGACTGAAAATCCATATCCGCCACCCAGAGGGGAAGAACATCATCGGGTTTATTGTATTCTTTTTTAAAATCATGTTTGATTGACCAAGTATTGTTGCGATTAATCAGTTTATCAAAATTATACTGCATGGCGTACCTGCCTTTCCCTGTTTGCTTTTGTCTATATTGTACAACAGACAGCAGAGTCTGTCCACTATCTCACTGGCAGGGGCAATAAAACAGGCTGAAAACAAGGCGCTTTCTGTGTAAGCATTCTCTGTTTTCAGCCAGTTATGTAAAAGACGGGTTAAAATTGACCTGCCCGGTGGCACGCCACGAAATGACCCGGTTTGAGTTCTCTCAAGGGAGGCAAACTGTTCCGGCACTCATCAGTTGCATACGGACAGCGCTCCGCAAACCGACAGCAGTCCTTCGGGTTGATGGGACTGGGGATTTCACCTTTTATCAGAATACGTTTCTTTTTGCGAACCAGCTTTGGATCTGCGACAGGAATCGAAGAAAGAAGTACCTGTGTGTATGGATGCATCGGGTTCTGATACAGTTCTTCTGAATCAGCAAATTCAACCATAGTCCCCAGATACATTACGATAACGCGATCAGAAATGTATTTTACAACACTCAGATCGTGGGCAATGAAAAGATAGGTAAGCCCCATCTCTTCCTGAAGCTTTTTAAGCATATTAAGCACCTGAGCCTGTATTGATACATCCAGGGCGGAAATCGGTTCATCGCAGATAACAAATTCCGGTTTTACAGCAAGAGCGCGGGCAATGCCGATCCTCTGTTTCTGGCCACCCGAAAATTCATGGGGAAATCTGGACATATGATCACGGTTGAGACCTACTTCTTTCAGGATTTCCTCTACTTTTTGATCCACGTCTTTGTCTGTTGCGAGGCCATGCAGTTTCATTCCGGAACCCACAATATCCTTTACGGTCATCCTGGGATTCAGTGAGGAATGGGGATTCTGGAAAATCATCTGCACATTTTTTCGAAACTGCTTTTCCTCCTCCTTCGTATACGTAAAAATATCTTTACCCCTGTATTTGATCGTGCCTGACTCAGGTTTATAAAGCTTTACCAGGCAGCGGCCGGTTGTTGATTTGCCACAGCCGCTCTCTCCTACCAGTCCAAGTGTTTCACCTTTATAGATTGTAAAGTGGACATGATCCACTGCCTTCAGTGTTTTTCCCCTGGCAATGTGAAAATACTGGCAAAGATCCGTCACTTCAAAAAGAGGTTCTCTCTGTTCTGCCGTTTTACTCATTTCTGCACCTCCATCCCTTTCATTACTGACACCTTTGGTGCATACTCATGCTGCAGCCAGCAGGCACAGATATGTTCTTCAGAAAGCCGATGGTCTTCAGGCTGTTCTTCACTGCAGATCGGCATGGCAAATTCGCAGCGGGCCGCAAAAGGACATCCTTTGGGAGGTGCGAACAGATCAGGCGGTGTTCCGTCAATCGGAACCAGCTTCTGCTCTTTGGATGTATCCAGTGTTGCGATTGATTTGATCAGGCCGGCAGTGTATGGGTGTGCTGTCTCATAAAAAATTTCATCAACCGTTCCCTTCTCGGCAATCTTCCCTCCGTACATAACGAGGACACGATCACACATCTTTGCAATAACACCCAGATCATGAGTAATAAGTATAATAGATGTCTGAAATTTATCCCGAAGCTCCATTAACAGATCAAGAATCTGGGCTTCAATCGTCACATCAAGAGATGTAGTCGGCTCATCTGCAATAATAATACTGGGATTTCCGACCAGGGCAATCGCGATCATAACACGCTGCTTCATACCGCCTGAGAGTTCATGGGGGTACTGATGATAACGCCGTTCCGGTTCATTGATTCCCACGAGCCGGAGAATTTCCAGAGCCCGTTCCTTTTTCTGCTTACGGGTCATATTTCCTTTTCCCACAAAAACTTCTTCAATCTGCTTTCCCACTGTCATGGTAGGATTCAGAGATGTCATGGGGTCCTGAAAAATAAAACCGATTTCTGTTCCCCGGATTTTTCTCATTTCCTTATCCGTTTTTGTAATAATTTCCTCGCCGCGGTATTTTATGGATCCGCCCTCAAAAAATCCCGGAGGTTCCGGATTGAGACGGAGAATACACTGGGATGTTACACTCTTGCCGCAGCCGCTCTCTCCCACAATTCCCAGAATCTCTCCCTTTCGTACATTAAAGCTGACATCGCGGACAGACTTGACAACACCACCATAGGTGCGGAAGGAAAACTGAAGATTCTTTATCTCCAAAATATTATTGTCCATATTGAAATCCTCCTCTATTCGGTGCCGCGAAGCCGCGGATCAAATGCATCCCTCAGTCCGTTGCCCAGCTGATTCAGCGCCAGGACGGTGGTACAGATAAAGAATGCCGGGACATACAGCATATGAGGTGCAACCTTAAGCATGCGTGTCCCCTCTTTGGCCAGGACTCCCCAGCTTGCCTGAGGCGGTGAAATACCGAGACCAATATAGCTTAAAAATGCCTCCTGGAATATGGCACTGGGTATAGCCATGGTAAGGTTTGTAATCAGAAGTCCCATGATATTGGGAACAATCTCCCGCATGATAATGGTAAATACCGGCTCTCCCATCACACGGGCGGCAAGAACAAATTCCTGCTCTTTAAGGCGGTATACTTCTCCTCTCGTAAAGCGGCACGTTCCGGTCCAGCCAACTATTACCATAGCAATAATCAGACTCTGAACACCTGAACCCAGAACAACCATAACGAGGATACAGACAATGAGGGAAGGAATGCCATAGATTACATCTATAATCCGCATTACTATCATATCAAACTTGCCGCCGTAGTAGCCGCAGAAACCTCCTAAAACTGTTCCGATAATGGTATTCAGAGCAGCTGCCAGAAGTCCGATTGTAAGGGATACGCGTGCTCCCATCCAGACGCGGACCCACAGATCCCTTCCCAGAGAATCAGTCCCCAGCCAGTGCTCTGCTGAAAAGCTCTGACTCATGGCATATGCATCCTGCTGATCGAATCCATAGCGGCTGAACATCGGCGCAAAAACAGCAAGAAGGCCATACAAAATTAAAAGAATCAGGCTGACATATGCCGCCTTATTGCCGCGGATTCTCCGCCATGCTTCCTGCCAGAATGTAAGGCTGGGACGGGAAATGGATTCCATTTTTTCAAGATTTTTTCCAATAATTACAAACTGATCGCGCGTCAGATTTACACTGCGTGCCTCTGTCTGCTGATGTATGTTTTCACTCATATGCCACCTACTTTCCGCCAATTCTGACTCTTGGATCGATAACACCGTAAAGAATATCTACAATCATATTGCAGAACACCAGGAAGGTGCCATAGAAAGCTGTCATGCCCAGAATCAGAGAGTAATCGTTATTCTGTACGCTCTCAACATAATATTTTCCCATACCGGGGATGGCAAAGAGAGACTCGATTACAAAAGTTCCTGTCAGAACCGCAGCCACCGTCGGGCCCAGAATGGTAACGACAGGCATGATGGCATTGCGGATCTGATGTTTCCAGGTTACACGGAATCTGGAGATTCCCTTGGAGCGGGCTGTTTTTATGTAATCCTGCTGAACCACCTCCAGCATGCTGGCTCTCATGATGCGTGAGACAGACGCCATCGTATAAAAACCTAGTCCAATGGACGGCAGAATTGTATAGGAAAAGCCCTTATACTGCGCGATCGGGAAAAGTCCCCACTTAATTGCGAAGAAATGCTGAAGCAGAGCACCCATAATAAAATCCGGTACGCTCGTTCCGAATACAGCGATAATAACAAAGATCAAATCTATTTTATTCCCTCTGTTCAGCGCTGAAATAATACCAAATACAAGGCCGAATGAGATGGCGAAACAGAGAGCTCGAATTCCAAGATCAGCAGAATATGGAAATGCGCCGGCCAGAAGATCATTTACTGTGCGGCTGGGATATTTGGTGGAGAAACCGAAGTTTCCGTGGATGAGATTTCCAAGATACGTGAGGTACTGCTCAAACATTGGCTTGTCAAAGCCATAATATGCACTCAGGTTTTCCCTCGCTGTGGCTGACAGCTTCGGATCGTTGAAAGGACCGCCCGGCATCAGCCTGGCCAGGAAAAACACGACCGATACGAGGACGAAGATCGTCACAATGGAGATTCCGACCCGTTTTAATATGTATTTTGCCATAGGTTCATTCTCCTTTTATGTCGCTGCAGCCAGACCGCCCGCCTGAAACGAGCGGCCTGACTGCAGTAAGAGAGCCGTATATGTAACTTAAAGATTTAATAAGTCGATTGACTTATTCTACAATATCAGCATACATATAGTCATAATTGAGTCCAATAAAGTATGCGCCCAGGTTCTGTACCCGATCGGAAACCATGTACTGAACTTCTCTCAGCTGAAGCGGAACAAGGGCACCATCCTCAAGAAGCGTTTTCTCAGCATTGAACAGATTATCCATTCTCTCTTTGCCTGTGGTTGTCTTGGAAGCATCCAGATACTGATCGTAAGCTTCGCTGTCATAGTTCAGATAATTATATCTGGATGTGCTGTACCAGAGTTCCAGGTAGCTGTACGGATCGGAGTAATCAGGAGCCCATCCGCTCATGATGATATCATAGTCATCGCTTCCGGGAACAAGCATGGAATTCTTGGTTGCATAGGGAACCATATTAATTTCAATATTGATTCCGAGATTATTCTGCCACTGATTTGCTACAACTTCTGCTTCTTTCTTTGCATCATCAGTATCTGCCACAACAAGCTTGAAGGTAATCTCAGACGGATCAGACAGGCCCAGATCGGAAAGTGCGGTATCAAGATATTCCTTGGCCTTATCCATATCGCCCTGAAGCGGGAATGCCTCAAGCGGATATTCTGTACCATACTCGTCTTCTACACCGCGTACCTGCGGAAGAACATAACGCAGATTCGGCTCATACAGACCATTGTGTGCAAGAAGATTATACTCCTCACGGTTGATGGCATAGTTCATGGCCAAGCGGAGGTTTTTGTTTGCAAGGTATGTATTTCTGTGATTTAATGCCGCATAATCATTTGCACCGCTGTAGTAGGAAAGCACCTGTCCTTCATACTGGGGAGCAAGCTCTGAGGGAACCTCAGCCAGATCCAGTTCACCGGCATCAAACATGGAAACAGCTGTTGTCTTATCTGCTACTGTAAGGAGTTCAACGCCATCCAGTTTGATCTTGTCGGCATCATAATAATTTTCGTTTTTCTTCATGACAAGCTTGCCTTCGCCGTATTCGGTTACTACAAACGGGCCATTGTACACCTGCTTGTCGGCACCGCCTCCGAATTCAGCTCCGAACTGCTCCACTATATCCTGACGAACCGGCATAAATGCAGCCATGCTAAGCATGCTGACAAAGTAATCTGCCGGATTTTCAAGTGTTATTTCCAGCGTAAAATCATCGATCGCTTTTACGCCCAGTTCATCAACAGGGACCTCCTCCGCACTGACAGCTGCACCATTTTTAAGAACAGCGCCCAGATAGCTTCCCGGGCAGGCGGCTGCAGGATCACAGAGACGTTTCATTCCATACTCGAAGTCGTGTGCGGTTACTGTCTGGCCGTCGCTCCATTTTGCATCCTGGCGAAGTGTAAATGTATAGACCAGTCCATCATCGCTTACCTCATAGCTTTCGGCTACCGCCGGCTGCAGAGTACCCTGTACGTTGCGGTAAAGTCCGTCAAAAATATGGTAACATACTGTTGAGTCCGCAACAGCATTTGATTTGTTGGGATCGATGGTAGCAATATCAATCGTATTGGAATACCGGAATATCTTTTCTCCGTTGGCTGCCGTACCTCCTGAAGTATCTCCTCCGGCTTCTTCGCCAGTCTCGGAAGCTGCGCCCTGAGTCTCTTCAACAGATGTGCTCGGGGTGGAACATCCGGCAGCTGAAAGCGTCATTACAGCGGCCATACACAATGCAATTAATTTTCTTTTTCTCATAACATCCCTCCTGAATCTTAAAGCTCAACAAGTTCCTTTGTAGCACTTATCAGGTTCTCATTTCCTGTCTCGGTAATCAGGAGCTGATCCTCAATCCTGATTCCTCCCCATCCGGGAATGTAAATACCTGGTTCTACCGTCATAACGTTTCCGGCATGAATAATATCTTTTGATACCGGACTCATAAAGGGCATTTCATGGACAAACAGTCCCACTCCATGTCCAATCCCCGTATAGTGGTAGGGAAAGTATTCGGTTCCTTCAATGGCTTTTGTGGAGCGCGCATATGCCTCCGATGCGGATGCTCCATCCCTCAGATAGTTCTCTACATCTGCTACCATCTGCTGTTCAAGACGGTAAATCTCCCTCTGCTTTTCCGTTGCACGGCCGACAACAACTGTTCTTGTCATATCTGACATGTATCCGTGATACTGGCATCCATAATCCATCAGAACCAGATCGCCGTACTCAATGGACTTGGCGGATGGGATACCGTGGAGAAGCGACGTCCTTGCACCGGAAATCAGAATGTTGCCATAGGGCTGTGTATCAGCTCCCTCCAGAACCATATATCTGCTCAGCTGAGCTGCAAGCTCTTTTTCTGTAATGCCCACCCGGATATCCTTTAATATCCGTTCAAAGGCACGTGAAGCTATATCACAGGATATGCGTGAGCAGGCAATCTCTTCAGGCCGCTTAATAGAACGGAATTTCTCAATAACTCCGTCTGCCGGAACAAGCTCCGCCTTTGAAGCTCCCTGGAACTCCTGATACTGTCTTACCGTAAGGTGTGTGTCCTCGAAACCAATTGTGCGGATACCGTGTTCGTCAGCCAGCGCAGCCAGAGCCTTCGCCACTGATCCATACTTGTCTCTCCAGTTTATGATTGTGTAATCCGGACACTCATAGGATACCTGCTCTGTATACCTCGGATCTGTGATAAAGAACTTTTCTTTTTCCGTGATAAAAAGCCATGAATCCTCTCCCGTATAGTGGCTGACATACTTGACATTGACAGGGCGGCTGATAAACATGCCGTCCAGCTTTTCCTGCTGCATATAAGCAAATAACTGTTCCATTCTTATTTTACCCTCCCAATGTATATTATTAAGATTTTTCCCGGGATATCCGGGAATTTGAATACTGTAAACCGCTGTTATTTTATACAGTGTACGGTTTAAATGATTACCTTTATTACTGACTCACAACGACATTATACAGTATTTAGCGGAAAAAGACAAGAATTTTTCTGTAAATTGAGAGTATTATTGTTTGAAAACACAAAATTTCACATTTGTGAATGAATTTCTATTAAATGCTGAAAAAAATACAAACAAAAAAATGCTCCAGAAGGAGCAGGCCAGAGTGAACGTTTTTCATTCTCCGTTCTGCCGGTTCTGAAGCATTTATATTACCGATAGCACCCTAAAATGTATGGGTATCTGTAAATTGGTTTATAATGAAACAACTACACTGTCCTTTGCACAGTCGGGAAGCTCTGAAGCATCTACAGATACACTGAGGACAAATGTAATGTGATATTTCTCACCGATGGACTCCAGTAACTTATAAGTCTCCTCGATACTCTCTCCCTCCAAGCAGGCTAATTTCAGAAAGCTGTCCAGATATACCTGTTCCAGATCATGATCCTGGCAGATGATTCCGCAGATAAATCCGATAAATCCTTCACTGCTGGTAATCGGATACTCCTGCACATTGATAAGACGAATCCGATTGTTTAACTCATACATATGTTTGGAGCTCTTGTCAAGATAAACAATTGAACCTTTGGATTCTTTAACCGCTGTATTTGCCATATCCAGCAAATATTTTGTCTTTCCTTTTCCTTTTGCTCCTGAAATGATCTGAACCATAACAATCTCCTCCTTGGGTTTTTATTTAAGTTGTATAAAAAGTCATTTATTATATAATCAATTATAGTATAAATATATAAAAAGCGCAATCACTAATTGACAATTTTGCGGATTATATTCGACATATTATCATAAAGTGAAGGACGGCTGTCTGATTTCAGTACTACAGATATATATTCTTTTCCCTGAGTATCACTGCTGGCCATAATCAGACAGTATCCGGCTGCCTGTGTGGTTCCTGTTTTTCCGCCAAGAACCGTGAGACCTTCCGGTGTTTCCTGATCTCCTTTCTGGTACCAGTTCCCTACCTCCCATATCTGCTGCTTTGGCGCTCCGGATGCGTCTGTATAATCAGCTGTGTAGGATGATGCACCGATTATCTCTCTGAACAGGGGAAGTTTTAAGGCTTCATTAAAAATTAAATAGAGATCATAAGCGGTTGTGTAGTGATTTTCGTCATTAAGACCGCTCGGGTTCATAAAATGGGTCTGTGTAGCACCAAGCTCAGCTGCCCTCTCATTCATGCGTTCTGCAAAGGCATCAATACTTCCGTACATATGTACGGCAATCGCATTGGCTGCATCATTTCCGGAGGGAATCAGGAGGCCGTAAAGAAGCTGCTCCAGTGTAAGCTTATCTCCCGGCTTAATGCCGCAGAGAGATGCCCCTGATTCATTAATTACCGCTTCATCCGTTACGGTTACCACATCAGAAAGATTGCCCTCTTCAATTGCGATAATGGCAGTCATTACCTTCGTAATACTGGCCGGATAGAGACGTTCAAAGGAATTTTTGCTGTACAGGGCATTGCCGTCCGTAACATCAAAAAGAGCTCCCGCTTCGGATGTGATAAGTGCCTCATCCGATGGCGTCTCGTCTGTTATAATACAGAGATCAGCAGCAAAAAAAGGCGCCAGCTCAGCCGTTTCAGCCGGCACCATCCCTGCTTCTCTCTCTTCAAAAGAATATGGTTTTTCGAGTCCGTTTTTTCCCTGGCATCCGGTCATAAAAATACCGGAAAAAATAAGGGCCACACACAGACGTGATGCAATCTTTTTCATGTGGCCGCCGCATAACAGTAAATTCCAGTATTCTGTCATTTATACATCTCCCGCCATTCCATATCACCCCGATCAAGAGCCTTGATCAGCAGTTCAGCCGTTGCAAGATTGGTGGCAAGCGGAATATTGTGAATGTCACAGAGGCGTACAACATCGTTTACATCAGGCTCATGAGGTTTCGGAGCCAGCGGATCCCGGAGAAAAATCAGAAGATCTATCTGATTATGCTCTATCTGAGAGCCAAGCTGCTGACAGCCTCCCAGATGACCGGAAAGATATTTATGAATGCTGAGGTTGGTAACCTCCTCAATCAGCCGGCCGGTTGTGCCGGTTGCATATAACTCATGTTTACTTAATATTCCGCGATAGGCAATGCAAAAATTCTGCATCAGCTTTTTTTTCGCATCGTGCGCGATCAACCCAATATACATTGATACCTGCCTCCTTATTGATTTGTGCTTTTTCTTTGAAGTCCGATATTCAGAACAATCCCCACGCCAATAAACATGCTGAGCAGCGAACTCAGACCGGAACTTATAAAGGGAAGCGGAAGTCCCGTGTTGGGGAAAATGCCTGTTGCAACGGCAATGTTCGCAAAGCTCTGAAACGCCAGAAGTGCCGCAACCCCCGAAGCGATCAGTCTTCCTGACGTATCCTTTGCACGTGATGCTATCCAGATACACTCATATATGAGAAGAGCATACAGAAATACTACGGCCACACAGCCAATGAAGCCCATCTCCTCCCCGATAACTGCAAAGATAAAATCTGTCTGTTCCTCCGAGAGAAAGTTTCCGTTTTTAACAGAACTGAGTGTATTGTTGAACAGCCCTTTTCCTCTGAGCTGTCCGGATCCGATTGCCATAATCGAATTGTCCTGCTGTCTGTTCAGATCCGCATACTGCGTACTGTTGTGAAAGATTTTGGCAAGGATTCGCTCTGCCTGATATTTTTTCAGGAACGGAACGAGATCAAGAAGAGCAAGATAAAGGGAAATTCCTGCCAGAGGAATTCCCACTGCCATTGCTCCCAGAATCCACCGATAACTGAGACCGGCCACAAAAATAATGCACAGCAGTGTAAATATAATTACTATTGTAGTGGAAAGATTGGGCTGCATGTAAACCATAGCTACCGGAACAATACACATCAGCGCTGCTGCCCCCACTATGGCCGGCTTATTGATTCTCTCCTGATTTCTGGCAAGAAAACAGGAGAGAACGATAATAAGACCTATTTTCACAAACTCCGACGGCTGGATCTGTACGTTGCCGATGCGAAGCCATCTGGTCGCACCGTTGCTTGTTCTTCCTACAAGAAGAACGGCAGCGAGCATCCCGACACAGACAGCGTAGATCAGCGTATTAAAGCGAAAATAGCGGTGGTAGTCGATCAGTGATACAACCAGACAGACAGCCAGGGCAACAACCACACCCACAATCTGTTTTGTAAAAACGGCTCTGTCCTGACCGCTGGCACTTCCCACCACGAGAATCCCCAGTACGCTCAAAAGCAGTACATAAATTAATATACGAAAATTGTAATTTCTAAAGCGGTAGTCGAATATCATGCTGTAAATGGCTCCTTAAATCAAGAACCGGTATTGTCGCGCAGATTGCCGGCAGTTTTCCGGAGATCGTCTCAGACGGGGTTCGGACCACACATACCGTAATATCCCCTGCCTCTATCTCCAGATACCGGGAGATGCTGCGCAGAAAGTCATTCCGTATCATCTCAAGAAGCTCAGGCGAACATCCGGCGCGATCAGCTATCAGAAGCAGCTTCAAGCGCTGTCTCGCGATATCGCCTGAGTTTTTTCTGGTAAACAGTTCTGCAATATGAATCATATGGTCCCCTCCTTACGCCCGTTTCAGAAGGCAGGATATTTTGGACCAGAGACCTGAACTGCTGTCCAGATTTATAAACGGTACCGATTCGCCGAGAATTCTTTTGCAAATATTCAGATATGCCTGTCCGGCATATCCGTTCATCCCTACCAGCGGCTCCCCCTGATTGGTGGATATCACAATATCCTCGTCATCAGGGACAGTACCTATGACAGGAATGGAAAGGATATCCATCACATCATCCACTGACATCATATCTCCCCGGCGCACCATATCACTCCGGATACGGTTGATAATCAAATCAATGCGTCTGAGTTCATCGGCTTCCAAAAGTCCGATGATACGATCTGCGTCGCGGATGGCGGAAACCTCCGGCGTTGTAACTATAAGCGCCCGGTCAGCTCCTGCAATGGCGTTGCGAAACCCCTGCTCAATTCCGGCCGGACAATCTAAAAGTATGTAATCAAACTCTTCTCTTAAGTTTTCCACTAACTTTATCATCTGCCCGGGCGTCACGGACGATTTGTCCCTCGTCTGAGCAGAAGGTAATAAAAACAGGTCAGGATATCTTTTGTCTCGAATCAGCGCCTGCTTCATGCGGCAGTTTCCTTCTATCACGTCCACCAGATTGTATATAATCCGGTTTTCCAGCCCCATAACCACGTCAAGGTTGCGCAGTCCGATATCCGTATCGATCAGAACAACGCGTTTACCCAGCATGGCAAGGCCGGTACCGACGTTCGCAGAAGTAGTTGTCTTGCCGACGCCTCCTTTTCCGGAAGTAACAACAATGACTTCACTCATTTGAACATCCTCCTGTATTCAGTTTACCATTTTATTCTACTCTAAAACAGGAAATAATTCCAGTCTTAAATAAATTAAATAAAATTAAAATAATTTAAAAAACTTTTTTTAATTGGACGGACAGCAACAGTTCCGTCCTGTGCGGATGCAATCATAGGGCCTCTTCCGAGTCTGCGTCCTCTGTCTTTTGTTTCGCAGGGGATATTGGCGATTCGCAGACTGGTCGGAGACATGACCAGTGCTGATATGACCGCGTCATAATTTCCGGCAGCTCCCGCGTGAACGGAACCGGACAGCTCACCCAGTATTACAACATTTCCTTTGGCTGTCACGCGGGCACCGCGTTCCACATCTCCAATTACCACAATGCTTGCCTCTGACTCCAGAATACTCCCGCGTTCCAGATTTCCCCTGTAAAACTGACCGGTTCTGGATGTGAGCTCCATAAGCCGCTCTGTCAGGGCTTTTTCACAGCGGGCGATCCGGTTGGCATTTGTATCCAGAAGACACAGTATTTCTATCTGAGAATTTTCTGTGATAGCATCCACAATTCGAAGTTCCTCTTCCGGCAAAAGCCGGCGTCCTTCCAGAGTCAGTGTCATCTGAACTGCTCCCCAGAATTTTGCACTTTCCCGGAATTTTTTTCCTACGTCCTCTACCAGTTTTTCAAAAGAAGGTTCAGGATTCAGAATAACCGTCATTCCTGCCTTACTTCCTTTTATCACGACAGAACTCTGCATGATGGCAATCACCTCTTAATCTCCATTTATTCGTTCATTGGATGCGTCAAGCGCTCCGGAATTCATGATATCGTCAAGTGTGGTGTAACCGTAGAAATACCGGTATACATGCTTGGCCACCATCGCCGCATTGGACGAGGTATATCCGTTTGGTATGTTAACTGTAACAGCAATTTCCGGATTCTCATATGGTGCAAAGGAAATAAAGAATGCGTGGTTTCCCCGTTTGTCCGACTCCTGAGCGGTACCGGTTTTTCCGGCAATATGAACATCCAGATTATTAAAAATCCTGTTGGTCGAACTGTTGGTAATAACCTGTCTCATTCCCTGTTGTACCGCATCCCATGTACTGGAAGCGAAATCAAGAACAGCATGGACAGAAGGTGTATAATCTTTTACAAGATTTCCCTGTGAGTCTGTTTCCTTGTCGATCAGGCTCAGATCAAAAACGGTACCCCTGTTCGCAAGGGCTGTGACATAGCGCGCCAGCTGTACATTGGCAAACTGATGTGTTCCCTGTCCCATACTGGAACGCTCAGGGTCTGTGTTACTGATTTCCGGCATAGCCTCATAAATCTCTATACCGGACGGCTGATCCAGACCAAACATGGACGCATATTTGCGCAGGGTTTCCAGTCCTTTATCCGCATTGTAGGTTCCGTCTGCTTCTGTGGACAGGCGGTGTGCAACCTCGGAAAAGAAATAGTTGCAGGAATTTTCGATACCTCCGATTACATTAAGAGGTCCGTGAAATCCAGGATATTTCCAGCATCGGATAGGATTGCTGACTTCTTCATAGATACCGGTACAGTTGATTGTATCCAGAAGGCTTATGACACCTTCCTCCAGTCCGGCAATGGCAGTAATCGGCTTAAAGGTTGAACCGGGCGCCTTGAGCGTCTGAGTGGCATTGTTTCGAAGAGGAAGTGACTGATCAGAATTAAGCTGAGCAAAATACTCACTGTCAGAAATCCGATTGTTGTCATAGCTGGGGTAAGATACAAGCGCCAGCACCTCTCCCGTTTTTACATTTGTCACAACACAGCTGGCCGTACATGGATCAAGGGCCAGCTGAGCCGGTGTAATTTCAATATTCCGTATTTTATTCATCAGGAACTGATAGGCATAATCTTCGCCTCCGGCCCGGAGCTGACTTACTTCAGCTTCATCGTAAGCCAGAACATTCTGTGAGTAAAGCGCCAGACAGAGTTCCCTTCCTGTCACTGTTCCGTTATTGATGAGGGAACGGTATATTTCTTTTGTAAAATTCTCATCGTCTGCCAGATTCTCAAAACAGAAATCCACAAGAGCTGTAAATACATCATCTGCATTGGAATATCTGCTCTCTATAGGCAGCTTCGTCGTATCAATCCAGTTGCTTGCAATTCCGTAATAAAGGTAATCACGCAGACTGATGGTTCCGTTTTTCCATGCCTGGTACTCATCGCCGGAAGTATCAATTGCATCCCGGATGACAACTCCTGCTTCATCACTGGATAAGTACGAATACAGATACTGAAGATACGACTGCATCTCTTCGGAGAGAGAATTCATCGGAACAGCGTTTTCAGAAAGAAGTTCATTTCTTATATCCTCTTCAATCTGTACACGGGCGCTTTCATATTTGAGGTTGATCTGATGTTCCACGTCAGACGCTTCTGCAGAAGAAAAAGCGTCAAGAGACAGAACGTTATTGTTAATCAGCTGAAAATAAGCTGTCTTAACCGGTATCTTAATACTGGAGGAGTCTGTGTAAACAATCTCCTCTTCTTCCTGGTTTACAATGGTGTTTAAAAGCACACCGGCCAGCTGCCGTTCGAGAATATTATAGATTCCTTTCTGCAGATTAAGATCCAGGGTCAGCCAGATATCGTTTCCGGCCACCGGCTGAACCTCATCGGTAATCATCAGGATCCGCCCCACGTTGTCCACATAGGCTGTCTGTGATCCTTTTTTCCCTTTAAGCTCCAGCTCCATGGAAGATTCGATTCCCGTCCGTCCCACAATATCATTCAGTTCATAATCATCATTGACGGATTTAAGCTCCTCTAATCTTTCACTTGTAACTTTTCCCGTGTAGCCGATAATCGGAGCAAAATAAATACTTTCGTTGTATACCCGTATCGTGGATTCTTCAATGGCAACTCCCGGAAGTTCAGCGGAATGTTCCAGAATATCGGCGACAGTCTCATCTCCAATATCTGTTGCAATCGTAGTTGTCTCATATTTCTGGAAAGCCGTAAATCGCATGGTGTATCGGATCCCCAGAATCTGGAGTGCAATATCATCCGGTACATCCACAGGATTTCCATTTTCATCGCGGGGTCTTCCGTCCTTGTCAGGGCTTGCATTCTCCACAAGGCTGTAATCTTCTTTCAAACGCTCGAATAATTCTTCGGCAGTGATGTCTGACGGGTATTTTCCTTCCGCATCATCCAGCTCATCCACACTGCGAAGACCGTAATAATCACGCAGGAAACGATTGCGGGCTGCCTGTGTCGTACCGGTAAAGGCGATATTTCCGTTCTGATCGATCGAGAGTTCCAGGCTGGTCTGCACAGTCTCCCCATGCTCAAACAGTATGGAGACCAGACGGTAAAGCATTGTGTTCCACTCATAATCTTTTTTAAAAACACCTGTATCCTGTATGGATACATCATAGGCAAGTTCATTGTACGCAAGAACATTGCCGTTGCGATCGTATATATTGCCCCGCGTGCTGGCTGTTTTAATAACTTTTTCCGTCAGTGCAATATAGGCATTCTGGTACTCCTCTCCTTTTACAATCTGCAGGGTAAACAGTCTGACTACCAGTGTACAGAACATCAGACAAAACACCACCGACAGTACAAAAAGCCGGGAGGTAATGATTTTTTTTAATGATTCTTTCAGATATTCTTTCAGATCTTCAAACAAGCTTTGAGTCTCTCCTTTGCTCCCATTCCTTTAGTTTTCGGTTAATAAAGAGGAAAAAGCGATAGACGAACAGTGTCGTCACAGTGGTAAAAATAATTTCCGGCAGAATAATGCTGATAAAATAATGCCCGAAATTCAGCCGGTTCCGGATCAGAAAACGGAAAATATATATATAAAGATTATACGCCAGATCACTTACCAGACTCAGTACAAGAGGAAGTGTGATGTAATCTTCATAATAATATTTGGTACAGATGCCGCTCACATATCCCAGGTTGACAAAAAACAGAGTGTAGAAGCCGAAAGGTCCGCTGTAAAACAGATCCATAAACAGGCCTGCAATAAGACCATAAAGCATGCCCCTTTCTCTGCCCTCAATAAAACCTCCTATGAACACGAGAATCAGAAGCAGATTGGGTGCGGAAGAGAGAAAGGAAAGCTGGGGAAAAACGCAGATCTGGATTGTGAAGGCCAGGATCAGCATTACGATATTAATCAGTATTTTCCGCATTTTCTTCTCCCCCGTTCTTGAGCTGAGTTATAACCAGCACCTCCTGAAGATTGTCAAAATCGGCAACGGGAAGAATCGTTCCCGATTTTGTTACGTTGTTGGCATCAGTAGTAAGATCGGATGCATATCCGATCAGGATGCCCGGCAGAAAAATATCACTTATGTTAGATGTGACAATCTTATCGCCATCCTGAATATCGGCTTCCTTTTTTATGTGGTCCAGACCCAGGCGGCCCTCCTGATACAGAGTCAGATCTCCTGAAACATTGCAGGTGTCCCCGGTTCGCAGCGACATGCCGCTCACGTTGCTGTCGTCATCTATAATGGCACGGACTGTAGCATAATTGGCACCCACATCTGTGACAATTCCGACAAGACCGCCGCCTGCCATAACATTCATGTTAACCTGGACTCCGTCTGAAAGTCCTTTATCAATTCTGAAAACCTGAAACCAGTTTCCCGAGTCTTTGGCAATTACGCGTGCCGCCATCTTGGGGTACTGCATGTATTCCTGATCAAGCTGATACAGCTCCCGGAGGCGGTCAAGCTCATATACCTCCGACTGGAGACGATTGTTTTCTTCTACCAGCTCATCGATGCGGGCAGATAACCGGGCATTCTCCTCCTGTGCTTCTTTCAGGGAAGAATAATTCTGTATGGAATTGTAAAGTCCTGTTCCCACGGCATTTACACCCGACTGCAGCGGAACGAGAATATATCCCACTCCGGTCCGCAGTGGTGTCAGAAAGCTGGAATTGATAGAAGTGGCGGCAATCAGGACAATGCAGAAAGCAGACATCCCCGCCAGAATATATTTACTGTTTTTCATAGTTATAATAGTCCCCGTTCTTTGAAACTGAAATAAGACTGATCCCCGATTATTACGTGATCCAGAAGATTTATTCCCACAAGGCTTCCCGCGTCCCGAATCCGCTCTGTCAGTCTTTTATCCTCTTTGCTGGGGGCAGGATCGCCGCTGGGATGATTGTGAACCAGAATAATGCTGACAGCATGGTAACGCAGTGCTTCGATAAAAATTTCTCTCGGGGAAGCCACAGACATATTAACTGTTCCGCGAAACAGCAAAACATCCCGTATCAGGGCATGCTTCGTGTTCAGCATCATTACATGCAGTTCTTCCTGTTCCATATGCCGCATCTCCTCCATACAGAATGCAGCTATGGAGGTCGGGGATGTGAAAGTGACTGCCTCCTCCATCGACATGGTTCTCCAGATTCTTCTGGAGAGTTCTCCGACACAAAGAAGCTCAATGCCCTTTACTCTTCCAATCCCCTTCTTTTCCATCAGTTCCGGAAGAGACAGATGAAGAAGGCCCAGGATTCCGGAAGGATGAATCTCCGTCAGGATTCTCTGTGCCAGTGCAAGAGACGTTTCCCCTCTCGTTCCCGTGCGCAGAAGAACAGCCAGAAGTTCTGCATCTGAAAGCCTGTCCGGACCCATGCTGGCGCATTTTTCGTAAGGTCTCTCCTGCTCCGGAATCTGCTTCATTGTTCCGGTTCTGCTGCTTTTACATTTTGGAACACTGTGTTTTCTTTTAGGTACTGCCATTTTTCCTCCCTGCCGTGCCTCTCCAAGTACGTCAGAAAAAGAAAAATTGTATTCCGTCAGATAAGACGGTATGTAATAACTGCGATGATCACACCGATAATGCTTGCCATAGTAATCCGAATGGTCAGGCCAAATGTGATGACGAGGATACCGAAATCAAGAATTACAGGCTCTGTCACTCCGAAAGACTCTCCGAAATTCAGCCAGGAAAGCCACGGGATCCCCGATGCCAAACTGCCGATAAATCCGCCGAGAACGATTCCCGTCAGAAGAAATAATAACAGAATCCAGAAATTTTTTCCTCTGCTCATTTGTGTATTCCTTTCCAATTTCTTCCCTATTTTAGCATAAACGCGGTTCCATGTATATATAGCGATTATGAGTTTTTTATAAAGATTTTATGTCCCCGTTCCGCACTTTTTACCAGTTTTCATCTGTGTGTGCAGCTTTTTCGGACACATGACACTATTCTTCCTTCCATGATTAAAGTTTTGCGATGCCAGCCTCCCTCAGCTTTTCAAGGGACATAAGAACTCCCAGTTTTGCGTGATACCATGTGAGGCCGCCCTGAAAGAAGACGGAATAAGGCGGTTTTATCGGACCGTCAGCAGAAAGTTCAATGGATGAGCCCTGTACAAAGGCTCCGGCAGCCATGATAACAGGTGAATCATACCCCGGCATATCCCACGGTTCCGGTGTGACAAAACTGTCTACAGGAGCCGCAGCCTGAATTCCCTGACAAAAAGCAATAACGCCATCCGGACTGCCAAAGGTTACAGCCTGTATTATGTCGTGCCGCTCTTCGCTGCCGCCGGGAACAACAGAAAAACCCAGTTTTTCATATACATTGGCTGCAAAGACAGCTCCCTTGAGTGCTCCGGCCACAACAGAGGGGGCGAGAAAAAGCCCCTGGAAAAAGGACTGATTTACACCCAGGCTCGCCCCTACTTCCCGTCCCAGTCCCGGTGAACCAAGGCGATAGGCCGCGTTTTCAATACATTTTTTTGTTCCGGCGATATAGCCTCCTATGGGGGCAAGGCCGCCTCCCGGATTTTTGATGAGAGAGCCTACTACCATGTCAGCACCCACATCACTGGGTTCAATCCTCTCTACAAATTCTCCGTAACAGTTATCTACCATACAGATAACATCCGGTTTAACAGATTTAATAAATGCAATCAGCTCACCGATCTGTTTTACTGACAGGGTGGGACGGGTGGCATAACCTTTGGATCTCTGGATGGTAACAAGCTTTGTTCTCTCATTAACAGCACTGCGAATGCCCTCATAGTCAAAAGAACCGTCCGGAAGCAGTTCAACCTGACGATAGGTAATGCCATATTCTCTGAGTGAGCCGTTGGAAGGGCGGATTCCTATGACTTCCTCCAGAGTGTCGTAGGGTTTTCCGACCGGAGAAAGAAGTTCATCTCCCGGTCTTAAGTTACCGGCCAGAGCTGTATAGAGAGCATGGGTTCCGCATACGATCTGAGGACGGACGAGAGCATCCTCCGTGTGAAATACATCGGCATACACTTTCTCCAGAGTTTCTCTTCCAAGGTCGTTGTACCCATATCCTGTGGTGCCTGAAAAATGTACATCACTGACTCTGTTTTTCTGCATGGCTCCGATAACCTTCATCTGGTTATATTCCGCAGTGGCGTCTATTGCTGCAAAACGGTCTGCCAGAGAATCCTCAATTTCCCGGCCAAAATCAATCACTTTTTTATCTATTCCCATCTGGATATACATATCTGTTAATTCCATTTTTATTTCCTCTCCTGTTTTTCTCAAATATCAGCAATACCGGCTTCCTCTCTGAGCTGAGAAAGGATAAATTCCAGGACTCTGTCCTGATTATTTCCGAATTCCGGAAGATTCAGCCAGCGCACGTCTCTCTCCCGCCTGAACCAGGTAAGCTGCCTTTTGGCAAAATGGCGTGTATCGCGTTTTATAGTATAGACTGCCTCTTCAAGGGTGCACGCACCATCCAGATAATCAAGAATCTCTTTATATCCCAGTCCCTGCATGGATACCATATCGCGGCTGCAGCCCATGGATTTCAGCTTTTTTACCTCTTCTACAAGCCCGTTTTCCATCATCTTATCTACCCTCTGCTCAATCCGCTCATACAGAATGCTGCGATCCGTATTTAACACGTAATAGAAAAAGCAGAACGGCGATGTCTTCGCTCTCTCAGTCTGATTGTGCTCGGAAATTTTTTTACCGGTCTGTTCGTAAAACTCCAGAGCGCGGATAACCCGCTTTATATTATTTTCATGAATGGCAGCTGCCGATTCCGGGTCTATCTGCCGAAGCATTTCATGAAGACTTTCGGGCCCTTCCTCCCTGGCCTTCTGCTCCATAAGAGAGCGGAACGAAGAATTCTCTTCTGTTTGTGTAAAATCTATATCGTACAGAAGGGCCTGAATATAAAAACCGGTTCCTCCGGCAATTATGGGTATGTGTCCGCGCTTTTCAATATCAGATAAAGCGCAGTCAGCCATCCGCTTGAAGGAAACCACATTAAAATCCTGGGACGGATCCAGCACATCAATCAAATGGTGGGGGACACCTTCCATCTCTTCCACTGTTATTTTTGCAGAACCGATATCCATGTGACGATATACCTGCATGGAATCTGCACTGATTATTTCTCCGTTTATCCGTTTTGCAAGCCTGACCGACAGTGCCGTTTTGCCCACTGCGGTAGGGCCTGTTATGATGACAAGCGGACGTCCTTTTTTCTCTATCATATTTTCTCTCCGGATATATTTTCAGAAGATATGCTCCTGTCTATACAATTCTCTTAAATTTCTTTTCAAGTTCGTATTTGCTCATGGATATTATAGTCGGCCGGCCGTGCGGGCAGGCATAGGGATTTTCAAGCTCGAGAAGCTCATCTATCAGGCGGTTGGCCTCTGCCGGCGACATTGCATGATTTCCTTTAACTGCCGCCTTGCAGGACATGGAGGCAATTCGTTCATTTACAATATCAGGAGAATTGCCATCCGGATTATCATCGAGATTATCCAGCATCTCAATCAGGAGATCTTTCTGAGCAATGGAAAAAAGGTTGGCCGGCACTGCACGCACGGCATATTCTTTTCCTCCGAACGGTTCAATCTCGAAGCCGACAGAAGTGAAATATTTCATATACCGTTCAAGCTTAAGCTGTTCACTGGAATTCAGAGTCAGTATAATGGGAGGATAGATAATCTGAGATGTATAATCTCTGTTTCGCAGTGAAGCCATTGTTTTTTCATAGAGTACCTTCTCATGAGCGGCATGCTGATCGATAATATAAAGACTGTCACGATACTGAACAAGCCAGTAGGTATCAAAAAGCTGTCCTAAAAGAACATGCTCCGCACGGGCAGGCCTGCTCAGCAGCTTGTCCTCAAATAAATCCATCTGACGCACCGTTTCCTTTTTGCCGGAACCGGAAGATCCGCTGGAGACGGATAAATCAGAAGTCCGGTCCGGGACTTCTGGCTTCGCAGATGACGGGGGGATGTCAGGGCCTTTCTTTACTTCTTTAGCACTGTCGGCTGATGCCTTAACAGGTTTATCCGATTTTAATTCAGGCGGCAGAACCTCTTTTAATCGGGGAGCTGCCGGCAGTGACTCACGGACACTGTTTTCCGGCTCCGGTTTTCCGGAATCCGTATGCGGGGCTGTTTTCTGTGAATATAGGTTTACCAGCCTGTTTTTTTCAAAAGGCTCAGGTCCTTTTTCACGGATTCTGGCGGGTTTCAGGAAACGCCCCTCTGTCTGGCCGGTCTGCGGCGATGCCTCCTGCAGAGGTTTGTTCCCGCTGTCTTCTGTATCATCTGTGAGAAGCACACCTGGAATCAGCTCTCTGTCTGACAGAGCCATGGAAACAGTATGATAGACCATACGATATATCATATCGCCGTCACGGAACCGGAGTTCCATTTTTGCCGGATGTACATTCACGTCAATAAAAGCCGGATCAATGGTAAACTGCAGCATCGTAAACGGGTATTTATGCTGCATCATATACGGCTTGTAAGCTTCCTCGATAGCTTTGTTAATAAGTCCGCTGCGAATAAAACGCCCGTTTATAAAATAGTTTTCAAAATTTCTGTTTCCTCTTGCAACAAGAGGTTTTCCAATAAACCCTTCGATCCGGACAGGGGAAGAACCGGATTCAACTGCAATCAGGTTGGAAGCTACTTCTCTGCCATAAACGGTGTACACGATATCTCTGAGGCTGTGATTTCCCGATGTGTGCAGGCGCATCTGACTGTTGCTGATAAAGCGAAATGAAATTTCCGGGTGTGACATCGCGATTTTTTCCACAAGATCTGCCACATGGCTTCCCTCTGCGGCCGGCGTTTTTATAAATTTTTTTCTTACGGGAGTGTTAAAGAAGAGATCACGCGCAATAAAGGTGGTTCCTTCAGGAGCCCCTACCTCTTCAATATTTTTTTCCTCTCCTCCTTCTATACAGTAGCGGCATCCACTGATAGAATCAGTCGTTTTGGTAATAAGTTCTACTTTGGCAACCGAGGCAATAGAGGCCAGTGCTTCTCCTCTGAACCCCAGAGACGCAACCTGAAACAGATCATCTGCCGTCCGGATCTTGCTGGTTGCATGGCGCTTAAAAGCCAGTGGAATTTCATCTCTCGGAATTCCGCAGCCATTATCCGTAACACGAATAACATTGATACCGCCGCCCTGTATCTCCACCGTGATGGCAGTTGCTCTCGAATCGATGGCGTTTTCCAAAAGTTCTTTTACGACAGAAGACGGGCGTTCTATAACCTCGCCCGCCGCAATCTGATTAATTGTATTCTGGTCCAGCACCTGAATATTGGCCATTTTCTGTCCTCCCCGTTATGAACACAGCCGCTTTATTTTTTCAGTTCCCCCATCTGTTCTTCAGCTTTGACTGAAGCTTGTCCAGTGTATTCAGAGCGTCGAGGGGGGACATTCTGTTTACCTCCAGCTCCATCAGTTCTTTTATAATATCATGTTCATTTACTGTATCAAAAATGGACATTTGCTGAAGATCTACCTCATCGGCTCTTGCGATTTTCTTCCTGGCATGCCCGCCGTTTCCATTTTCAGCAATCTCGCGGGCACGGGCTGTAATATCCGCATCGCTCAGTTCTTCAACAAGCTCCTTCGCCCTGGCAATAACCAGCTCCGGCACACCTGCCAGCCTTGCTACCTGAATTCCGTAGCTTTTATCCGCACCGCCTTTTACAATTTTACGCAGAAAAACAATATCATCTCCCTGTTCTTTTACAGCGATACAGTAGTTATTGACACCGCTTAAGGTTCCCTCCAGTTCTGTCAGCTCATGATAATGGGTCGCGAAAAGCGTTTTGGCTCCCAGAAGTTTGGTATTGCTTATGTATTCCACCACTGCCCAGGCAATGGAAAGACCATCAAAGGTACTGGTTCCACGGCCTATTTCATCAAGAATCAGGAGACTGTTGCGCGTTGCGTTCCGGAGGATATTTGCAACCTCTGTCATCTCAACCATAAAGGTACTCTGGCCGGATGCCAGATCATCCGATGCTCCCACACGGGTAAAAATCCGGTCACAGAGACAGATATCCGCTTCATCTGCCGGCACAAAGCTTCCTATCTGAGCCATCAGCGTAATCAGTGCTGTCTGGCGCATATATGTTGACTTCCCGGCCATATTGGGACCTGTAATAATGGAAAGTCTGTTTTTTCCGTTGTCCAGATACGTGTCATTGGCCACAAACATATCATTGGCCATCATTCTTTCCACTACGGGATGACGGCCGTTCTTTATGCGGATGATGCCTTTTTCATTAATAGAGGGTTTCACATAATTATAGCGGGTAGCCACTGTGGAAAGGGATGCAAGCACATCTGTCATTGCAATTGCACGCGCTGTATTCTGAATGCGGGTTACCTCTCCGGCAATATGATCCCGCACTTTGCAGAACAGCTCATATTCCAGAGAAAAAAGCTTGTCTTCTGCTCCTAGTATCATCTCTTCCAGACGTTTCAGCTGATCTGTTGTGTATCTCTCAGCGTTTGTCAGAGTCTGTTTGCGGATGAAATAGTCAGGCACAAGATTTTTAAAGGAATTTGTGACCTCGAAGTAATATCCGAATACTTTATTGAATTTTATTTTCAGATTTTTAATTCCTGTCTTTTCGCGTTCTTCCTGCTCAAGGTTTGCCAGCCAGTCTTTACCTTCTGTTTTAGCGTGGCGCAGCCGATCTGCTTCCTCGTCATAACCGTCGCGGATGATGCCGCCCTCTCTGACAGAAACCGGCGGATCTTCTTCGATCGCCGCATCAATAAGATCTTTCAGATCTTCCAGAGGGTCAAGATCCGCATCCAACGCTTTAAAAAGATCACTGGAAAATTCACGGAGGATCTGCTTGATATAGGGGAGCATTGCAAGTGAGTTTCCAAATGCGATGAGATCTCTGGGATTGGCTGTCCGATAGCTGATACGCCCGATGAGACGTTCCAGATCATAAATCGGATTCAGATATTCACAGAGCTCCTCACGGGAGATGTAATTCATATTAAGCTCTTCCACCGCGTTCTGCCGGCGGAGAATCTCTTCTCTGCTGATAAGCGGCTGTTCTACCAGTGTGCGGAGCATGCGTGCTCCCATGGCAGTCTTTGTCTTGTCCAGAACCCACAGAAGTGTGCCTCTCTTCTGTTTTTCTCTCAGGGTTTCTGTAAGTTCCAGGTTTCTCCGTGTGGAAACGTCAAGCATCATGTACTGACCTGTAGTATAGGCAGTGATGCGTGTCAGATGTTCCAGAGTATTTTTCTGTGTCTCATAAAGATACTGAAGAACAGCTCCGGCTGCTATGACTCCTGTTCCGTACTCGGAAAGCCCCAGTGCTTCCAGATGCTCCACATGAAAATGCTCCCGCAGGATACACCGGCAGGAATCATCAGAAAAGAACCGATTGTCGAGGGCGGAAACCACGGCATGCAGCCGGACTCTCAGATCCTCGGAATCGATTCCTGACATGTAAAAAGCCTCATTGCATATTATCTCGGAGGGAGAAAACTTAAATATCTCATCCAGCAGCGCTCTCTCAGTCCGGACTTCTGTCACAAGATAGTCTCCCGTGCTGACATCCACGGTTGACAGACCGAATGTTCCGTCCAGATAGACAATGCTCATCAGATAATTGTTTTTTGACTCTTCAAGGGCCTGAGAGTTTGTGAGCGTTCCCGGTGTAACAACGCGGATAACCTCCCGCTTTACCAGTCCCTTTGCCTGGCGCGGATCTTCCATCTGCTCCGCAATGGCTACCTTGTAGCCCTTCTGCACGAGACGGCTTAAATATCCCTCCACTGCATGATAAGGAACGCCACACATAGGTGCGCGTTCCTCAAGTCCACAGTCTTTTCCTGTTAATGTAAGTTCCAGCTCCCTTGCCACCGTCTGGGCATCCTCGAAAAACATTTCATAGAAATCGCCCAGACGGTAAAAAAGGATGCAGTCCGGATACTGCTTTTTCGTATCCAGATAATGGGTCATCATTGGTGAAAGTGCCACAGCCTACCTCACTTTACTGAAACTTAGGATCAGAAGGATCCCAGGTCTGCTGTTCGGAAATCGGGATGAGTTCAGGTTTGTCAAACGGAGATGCCACCAGCGGATCTTCGTAAATCTGCACGGAGGTTCCCAGACTGCAGTTATCGTAAATCCACTTGGAATTCTCGCATGTCAGGCGGACACATCCAAGAGAACGGGTCACGCCGAGACCGTTGTAGCCCACTGTGAGAAGATCCATCTCATTGGGAGAACCATATGTGATGGAGTGCAGCAGGAATCCCTGCGTGATACGTGTCGCATACTGCGTATATGTATCATTTACCATCAGTCTCCAGCGATATTTTTCCGGCGTCTGGAATGTTCCGATAGGTGTGTCATCGCCTACGGAGGTAAGCATTGCCTTAACCGGGATAATATATCCGTTATCGCCGTCTTTTGCATATACTGTCAGACAGTTCAGGGTCTTGTTTACCTTGAGAAGGTAACTGGACTGTTTTCCGATAATAGAATCCACATCCTGCACGAGGCGTCCGTATGGGTCAAAATAGAATTTGTAGCCATCCAGATAATGCCAACCTGTCAGAGCTATGCCATTGATGAAATAATAGCGGTTGAAATCATATGAAAGCCAGCCGTTATAACCTGTTCCATCTTCATTGTACATGATTGTACCGTTTTGTGCTATTGTCAGCCGGCTGGACTCAGGAGACAGATAACGGGGAGCAGTGCTCTGGGGAGCTGCACTTCCCTTGGGAAGAAGAATAACTTCTACTGAAATAAGTTTTTCGCCTAAGTCCGTTGTTCCGGCCAGTTCTCCGTTCTTGGCCCAGCCCATCTTTCCCTGTCCGCTGGATGTCACACTGTAATATACATCCAGTGCTTTTTCCGCCTCTCCGGTAAGCTGAATCTGTATTGCCTCAAGCCAGCTTCCGTTTCCTACTACACCGGTAGGAAGACCGTCATGATACCACCACAGAAAACCGCCCACATTGGTGTAGCCTCTGTAGGAAACTCCTCCGATACCCTCAAAATTGTTAAGATTCATGGAAAGAGCGGAAACATCTCCCACATCGCTGTATGAGTAATTGACAGACACATGAAGCGCTGTGTTGGCTTCCTGATTATCCTGCTGCTGGGACTCATTGATCTCCTGGGGTGTACTGGTGCCCGGACCTCCTGCACTGACCTCCTGGGATGTCCCGGCATCAGCATTTGCTCCCGCTGCAATATCATCCGCCGGGCCTGCGTATGCAACAGACGTTGCCTGTCCCGCGATCATCACAGCAGACAGAAAGGCTGCCAGACTCATGTAATGCTTTCTCATTGTTCCTATCCTCCTTTATTTTACTAAAGTACCCATATAATAAAATCCTCTGGCTTCGTCAAGATAAACGTTAACCAGTTTTCCGACAAGTTCTTCGCTTCCCGGAAAATGCACAATGGTATTGTTGGACAGACGACCCGTCATCCATCCGTCTTCCTGGACATCTCTCTCCTCTACCAGAACTTCCTGAACTGTGTGAACATCCCTGCCGCAGTTCTGTGAAGCAATCTCCTGAACCGTATTAAGAAGGGTATCAAACCGCTTCCTGACAATCTCCTCCGGGACCTGGTTTTCCATGGCCGCAGCAGGCGTACCGGTTCGTTTGGAATAAATAAAAGTAAAGGCGCTGTCATATCTGACTTTCTTTACCACATCCAGAGTTTCTTCAAAATCCTCATCCGTCTCTCCGGGAAATCCGACAATAATATCTGTTGTCAGAGAGATATCGGGAACCGCATGGCGGATCCGCTCAACAAGCTGCAGATACTGTTCTTTTGTATAGCGGCGGTTCATCCGCTCAAGAATCCGGCTGCTTCCCGACTGCAGAGGCAGATGAAGATGCCGGCATACCTTTTTTGATTCTGCCATTACTGAAATCAGCTCATCGGAGAGATCTTTCGGGTGCGAAGTCATAAAACGTATTCTGGACAGACCTTCAATCTTTTCCACTCTGCGCAGAAGTTCTGCGAAACTTACAGGCGGATCCAGATTCTTCCCATAGGAATTTACATTCTGTCCCAGGAGCATAACCTCAACGACCCCGCTTCGTACAAGTCCTTCTATTTCTCTGATGATATCATCCGGTGTTCTGCTTCTCTCCCGTCCCCTCACATAGGGAACAATACAGTAGCTGCAGAAATTGTTGCAGCCAAACATAATATTGACTCCCGATTTGAAGGAATATTTCCGCTCTGAAGGAAGGTCCTCGACGATACGTCTGTTCTCGTCCCAGATGTCAATTACCATTTTCCGGCTGCATATTCTGTCAAACAGAAGCTCAGCAAGCTTGTACACATTGTGGGTACCAAAGATGATATCAACAAAGCGATAACTCTTTTTCAGCTTCTCAACCACTTCCGGCTCCTGCATCATGCAGCCGCATAGCGCAATCATCATATGCGGATTCTTTTTTTTCAGGCTGTGCAGATATCCAAGACGGCCATATACGCGCTGGTTGGCGTTTTCCCGGACTGTGCATGTATTATAAAGCACAAAATCCGACTCCTCGCTGTTCCCCTCCTCAAATCCGGCTGCCAGAAGAATGCCCATCAGCTTTTCTGAATCATGTGCGTTCATCTGACATCCAAAAGTGGATATATAACAGGTCAGAGGGCGTCCCAGCTCCCCGGTTCTCTCCTGTATCCACTCGCGGCAGCGGGAAATAAAATACTGCTGTCTCTCCGGCTCTGTATCAGGCGCATTGCCGATATCTGTCTGAAAGACGCATTTTCTGTTTTGCATATTTTAAGAATCTCCTTGTTTCTGTACCATGTATGGCCTGAATTTCCCTTTAAACCATACATTATTTAATCTTACTATAAGGAGGAAGTTTTATCAAGTGCTATTCTTTTACGAATTTTTTCTGAAATTTACAATTTTTTTACATGGCCCCGGTACACGCAATAATACCGGACGGTGTCACAATCCGCCTGACTGGGCGATCAAGATGCCAGTGGGAAATGGATGAAAATATCTGAAAATCGTAGGCAAGCCCGATTGTATCATGTTCCGGTTCCCGGCTCAGAAATCTGTCATAAAAGCCGGCTCCGTAACCGACTCGCCATCCGTCGCGGGAGAACCCGACTCCGGGGAGCAGAACGGGGGCATCCGGGCAGACAGCCTTCTCACATGAAAGAAGAGGTTCAGGAATCTGAAAACTTCCCGGCTCCAGATCCTGTATTCCCCTGATATAGAAAAAATATATTTCTTTCCCTATTACTCTTGGAACAGCCACCCTGAATCCGCATTGTAGGTACCAGTCAATAATTTTCTCTGTACCCGCTTCCCCTCTGACACTGATATAAGTGTAAACAGTCTGTTTCCCTTCAGTTATAAGACTTTTTACATTCTGCAGGATCGCCTCGTCCCATGTCCTGCTTTCTGCCGGAGACAGTTTTTTTCTTCTGTCCAGAACACGGCGGCGAACTTCAGCTTTGGAGATCACTGACGTTTCCATATTTTTTTCCCAGATCCGTAATACTTCCGTCCTTTTCCCGGATTGAAATGCTGTTGAGTGTTCCGCGCATATTTGCCCGGATTGCAGCTATATATTCTTTGCGGAGCTTTGCCTGCTCCTGTTTTTCTTCCTCCGTGAGACCTACAGACTGACTTTTGTGGTAAAGTGTATTAATCCGATCTATTTTTTCCTGATTCATATTGAATTCTCCCTCTGTTTATTCTGAAAATGTATCTTTTATAAAATTTACCTGCGGGGTTTATCTGAAATGTGTTACTATTTTTACACCGGCCGGAAACGGGATATGACTGCTTCTGCAATTTTCATTCCGTCCATGGCGGCAGATGTAATTCCGCCTGCATATCCGGCGCCTTCTCCGCAGGGATATACACCTGCCACATTTCCCTCAAACCGCTCATTCCTGGGGATTCTGAGCGGAGATGAGGTCCTGCTTTCCACTCCTGCCAAAATGGCATCACTCCGATCAAACCCGCGGATCATACGGCCGAAACCATCCACACCTTCAAGCAGGGCCAGGGAAAGGCAATCGGGCAGTACATCTCTCAGATTGCCGAAGGACCACAGTCCCTTAAAAGCAGGGCTGACATCTCCGAAACCAGCTGATATACGGTTTTCTCTGAAATCTCCCAGAAGCTGCACAGGGATACGGCCATTTCCGCATCGATAGGCCGCTTCTTCCAGATGTCTCTGAAATGCCACACCGCCGAGGGCTGTCTGATCCGGAAAATCCTCTGGTGTAACCGTCACAATCAGCGCACTGTTGGCATTTTCTCCTTCGCGGCCATGATTGCTCATACCGTTCACTGCCAGCCGCCCTTCTTCCGACGAGGCATTTACAACATATCCTCCCGGGCACATGCAGAAAGAATAGACTCCCCGGCCAAAAGAGGTCTGCCTTGTGACTTTATAGCTGGCTGCTCCCAGCACACCGGGCTCTTCCATTCCATACTGGGAAAGATTAATCTGTCTCTGCGGGTGCTGTATCCGCAGTCCGACTGCAAAAGCTTTGGGCTGAAGATTCAGATTTTTTCTGTCAAGCATCGCAAAGGTGTCCCGTGCACTGTGCCCCAAAGCCAGTACAAGCACGTCTGCCGGAATTTCTTCCCGTATCCCGCCCCTCTCTGTCAGCACACCTGAAACATGCCCGTCCCGCACAGAAAAATCATCCATTTTGCATCCAAAGCGAATTTCGCCTCCAAGACGCAGAATCTCTTCTCTGATATTTTTTACCACCGTTCTGAGAACATCCGTTCCAACATGGGGGTTATTGACATAAAGTATTTCCGGATCGGCACCTGCCTCGGCCAGAATTTCAAGCACTTTTCTGTTCCGGCCGGCAGGATCCTTTACCAGCGTATTCAGTTTTCCGTCAGAAAAAGTTCCTGCCCCGCCCTCTCCGAACTGAACATTTGATTCTGTCGAAAGAGCATTTCCGGTCCAGAATTTTTCCACTCGCCCGGCCCGCTTTTCCACCTGCTCGCCTCTCTCCAGGATAAGCGGTCTGTATCCCGCTTTTGCCAGCATCAGGCCGCAGAACATACCCGCAGGTCCGAAACCGACAATAACCGGCCGTGAACACATTTTCTCGGAACCGGGGGCCGGAAGTCTGTAAGGCTGCGGACGGCAGACAGAAATATTTTTGTCCGCTGCTTTTCTGACAGCAGTCTCTTCATTTCCCGGGATCTCCACATCCACCGTATATGTATAGTGAATATCATTTTTTCTGCGGGCATCAATGGATCGGCGAACAGGTACAAGTTTTGTTATTTTCTCTTCCGGGATACGTAAAAGCTTTGCAGCCTTTTTCCGAAGCTGTTCATGGGTGTGGGTAACGGGGAGCTTTATCTGATTAATCCGTATCATAGGCATCCTTCCTGTCTAAAATAAAATGTTACAGCGCAGCATGCGTTCCGGCAATTGCTCCGGTACTCCAGGCCCACTGCAGATTATACCCTCCGCAGATTCCATCCACATCCATTATCTCTCCGGCGAAATATAATCCTCTTTTTTTTCGTGACTGCATTGTTTCCGGGTCGATCTCCCGCACATCTACGCCTCCGCTGCAGGTCTGCGCCTGGTCAAAAGAATTGACGGCCGTCACTTCTGTGCTGAATTCCTTAATCAGTGCAGTCAGGCGGTGTATATCCGTATCCCGAAGTTCTTTTACAGGTACATCGGGACGAATATTTGCCTCTCTGAGAAGAACGGATGTCAGCTTTTTATGCAGCCATCCTGTAAGAAAATTTTCAGCCGTCCGGTTGGAACAGAGCATCTTCCGACTGTGCAGCATCTTTTCCGTCTCATCAAATCCGGCCACCGGGTAAAAATCAAGGATGGCTTCTACTGCATTGCCCCGATCAAGTTCTCTTGCAGCAAAACGGCTGACCTGAAAGACAGGAATACCTGATATACCGTAATCTGTAAGCTGGACTTCTCCCTGATCCCGGGCCAGAATCTGCCCGCAGCTGTAAAGTGTCACACTGGCTTCTGTGCGGATGCCGGCAAGGCGGCTGAAAAAACGTTCCCTGCAGCGCAGCTGCACAAGAGCCGGCAGAGGCTTGATAATATGATGTCCCATCTGCTTTGCAAGTCTGTATCCGCTCCCGTCTGAACCGGTGGCGGGAGCAGCCTTTCCTCCTGTGGCGATAATGAGACTGTCGCCAAGAAAAACACCGCGGGATGTCTCCACGCGGTATTCGCAAAGTGAACCGTTTCGATCCGCAATGTGTTCTGTCTCACATTCTGTAATAAGCTTTACTTTTTCCCGCTCCATTTCACTGCAGAGAATATCAAGAACGGCACTTGCCTGTCCTGAATAAGGATAGAGATAGCCATCTCTTTCCCGGAACACAGCTCCCATATCTCTGAAAAAGTCCAGTGTCATCTCAAGCGGAAAACGGCTTATTACCTTCATGGGAAAATCCGGTACCTCACTGCGGTAACAGGAGGCATCCATATATCGGTTGGAAAAATTGCACCTTCCGTTTCCCGTTGACAAAATTTTCTTTCCGGCTCTTTTGCCGTGCTCTATAAGTGTTACATCCGCACCCTGACGTGCGGCAAACACGGCCGCCGTCATTCCGGAAGCGCCGGCTCCAATAACAATTACCCGTTTCTGACTCATACGTATGCTCCCATTTTTTCTTCTGTTCAGCTGCTGTAGGATTCCAGATAGCTGAATATTTCCATCATGCTGTCAAACCAGAGTCCTTCCGTCAGCTTTTCCTGTTCGCCGGGGGGAAATTCTGAAAGAGGCATGTGTGTATTCAGACATGCCTCGTCCTGATTCTCTAAAAATACTATTAAAAATCCGTTTTCGGCCACCAGACAATAAGGTTTTCTCTCCTCCCGGCGGATTACCTGCTCCTGATTGACAACCGCATTGTCATCAGGGATTGTCTCCGTCTCCAGTATCCGGTTGGGAACCGGCTGTGCCTGACGCGGTCGGAATGTCCACAGATAAACCGCCGTCAGCAGAAAGACTGTCAGAACAGCCGATAACAGAAACAGGCAGATATGATACTTCTTCATGAAAAACCTCCTCATGAGCTGTAACCTGAATACTACTAGTATCTGCTGTTTTTCTGTTTTTAAACCGGCATTCTGATTCTGCTTCCCTACAGCATGTGAAACCGTCTCAGAATTGAAATGATTTTTCCGCCTCCCGGAACGGCCCCCAGCTCCTCCTCATCCACACAGCGGAGCCTGATAAGAAGGATTCCGTATACAAATACTGCCGCCAGAACTGCCAGTACTGTTCCGGCTGCATTGCTGTGAATAATCATGGTAACTCCCCGGTACACACCGAATGCCACTGCACCCATAACGGCTGATGCCACTGCAGGGAGAAGAAAGGTTTTGACAATTTCCTGACGGTATTTCAGATACCTGCGAATAGACCACGCATTAAGCAGGCACATAAAAACGGCAAAGAGAATACTGGCAAAAACCATACTGTATATACCGAGCCTGAATACCATCAGCATAATATACAGCACCGCCACATGAAGCAGCAGAGATATAAAAGCGTTGCGGACCGGAACATGCATCCGGTTGATTCCCTGAAGGATTGCATTTGTCACAGTGGACAGAGACAGGAAAATAACGGCGGATGAACCGACAATCATCATCCGGATCGCTTCCGCATTATTGCTTCCGCTGAAAAGAAGATTGTTTACCGGTGCCGCGAGAACCGTAAGACCTACAGCAGAAGGAATGGCGATCAGCATTGCAAAGCGGATGGCCAGTCCCGTCTTGGCCAGCACGGCACGCCTGTCCTTTCTGGCAACCGCTCCTGAAAGCGAGGGAATCAGCGATGAGGACAGAGAATTTGCAATCGCCAGAGGAACATGGACAAGCAGCATATACTTGTTGTTATAGATTCCCCAGAGCGCCAGGAACTCATCTCCTCTTCCAAGTGCCTCCATCCCGTAGGCCATAATACTGTTGTCAATAACAGAGTTAATATTATAGACAGCCGAACTGATAATTACCGGCACAACCGTAAAGAACAGCGTCACGGAAATTGTTCCGTAGGAATCAGCCCTCTGGCTTCTCTCCCGCCTTGCCCTTCTTTTTACCATAGGCCAGTAGAGAAGGAAAAGAAGAACCACAAAAAGCAGAGCCGCAAAGGCGCCGGCCCCCGTACCGATGGTTCCTCCGGCTGCTCCAAAGGCCTGCGGATATCCCGTCGCATCCAGCACACGGTTTGAATCCATTCCGATTTTGAAAAGGACACTGGCAGCCACAATGCTTATGACTGCATTGACAATCTGCTCAAGAATCTGTGAAATGGCTGTAGGTATCATTGTGCCATGTCCCTGAAAAAAACCTCTGAGGACGCCAAGATACGCCATGATCCATATGGTCGGAGCCAGCGTCCGCAGTGCATAGACACAAAACGGCGTGTTAAAGAGCGCATTGGCAAAAAAATCCGCAAAATTCCAGGTAATATAACATGCCGCTCCGCCGGCTATCGTTGCATATATCAGAGCCGCTCTGAAAACCCGGGTAACATTTTTATACTGCCCTTTTGCAAGCCGCGCTGCCACCATCTTGGATACCGCCAGAGGGAGACTGTAAGATGACAGTATCAGCATAATGTTATAAACATTGAATGCAGTTGAGTAATATCCCATTCCTTCGTCGCCGATGATATTTGTCATCGGAACACGGTACAGAATACCAATTAGACGGACAATAATACCGGCTACCGCCAGAATGCTGCCCTGTATGACAAAATTTGATCCTTTACTGCTGCGGCTTTGCTGCTTTTTAAATTTTTTCACGGGTGGAACGGCCTGTGCGGCTGCCTGTGCCGTGCCCGGTTTTCGTCTACTCCGTCTGTTTTCCATAATATTCCGCCTTATCCATCCGGTCAGCCTGTATAATGCAGACCCAGGCAGCTCCCGGATTCAGCAGAATTTCCTGACCTTCTTTATCTTAATTCCCCGTAGCCCGGAACACATTTTTCCGGGTTAACGTTTTTTATGCGGCTTTTGGTAAAATAATACCAGCCGCAGGGTGTATGCACATCTATATTCGGGTACTCCAAAAATGAGTAATATTCCCGGAGACAATATTGAGAGAGTGCAACAGATGTTTTCTCATCTCACATATCCCCTTCCGGTCAGGATTTCCTCCTGTTTTTTTTCCATTACAAGACGTTCCTCTTCTTCCATGTGGTCATAGCCGCACAGATGAAGCATACTGTGAGCTACAAGAAAAGCAAGCTCTCTCTCCCTGGAATGTCCGTAACTGGCAGCCTGCTCTTCTACCTTGTCCACTGATATAACAATATCTCCCAGAAGAAGCTCGCCTGTCTCCGGATTGAAATAATCCTCAGACTGCTCCTCCAGCCGTTCAAAATCAGAGGGCTTTTCAAAATCTCCCATGGGAAAAGACAGCACATCCGTTTCCCTGTCAATCTGGCGAAATTCCCGGTTCAGCCTGTGTATCTCCTTATTGTCCGTAAGAAGTATATTAACCTCTGCCTCATAAGGGCATCCCTCATAATCCAGAGCAGCTTCAACAATTTCCCGTATAATTGGCTCGTAATCGAGATCCCACGGCCTTTCGGCCTCATATTCAATCTGAATTGTCATTTGTCGCTCCCTCTCTGCCGGTTTTTCATCCCTTTCCGGCTCTTCTGTTCTTTATCCTCTGTGCTTTCTTCTTTTTTCTGCTGAATTTATCCCGCTCTGTATTTGCTGTATCCTGTCCGCTCTTTTCCCTCCGCGAAAAAGAAGCTCTGCGCTTTTCATTTACCCCGGATGCCGCAGACTCGTACTGATCATAGGCTTCTACAATCTTCTGGACAAGAGGATGACGGACAACATCACTGCTCGTAAGGAAGCAGAAACCGATATCGTCAATTTTTTTCAGCACACGGATTGCCGTATCCAGGCCGGAAGCTGCTCCGGCCGGCAAATCTTTCTGGGACTGGTCTCCCGTAATGATAACCTTAGAGCCAAATCCGATTCTCGTCAGAAACATTTTCATCTGTGCCGGGGTCGTATTCTGCGCCTCATCCAGGATGATAAAAGCGTTATCAAGAGTCCGGCCGCGCATATAAGCCAACGGAGCAACCTCAATAAGGCCCTTCTCGGAATTGTGCAGATAACTCTCAGCCCCCATGATCTGATAAAGTGCGTCATACAGCGGGCGCAAATAAGGATCTATCTTACTCTGGAGATCGCCGGGAAGGAAGCCCAGCTTTTCCCCGGCTTCAATGGCAGGACGCGTCAGGATAATCCGGTTTACCTCCCCGCTTTTGAATGCCTGTATCGCCATTGACATTGCCAGATATGTTTTTCCTGTTCCGGCAGGACCTATACCGAATACAATCATCTTCTGGCGTATCATATCCACATACTGTTTCTGCCCCATCGTCTTGGGTTTAACCGGTTTTCCGTTGATTGTACGGCAGATTATATCCTGATCAATTTCAAGAATCTTATCTTCTTTCTCTGTAAAAGAGAGCGAAAGTGCATAATCTACATTCTGCTCTGTAATAACATTGCCCCTTTTGGACAGTTCAAGGAGATTGTTAAAAACACTCTTTGCCTGACGGACGGCCTGCTCCGGTCCGATAAGCTTCAGTGCTCCGTCACGTGCAATCATTGTCACATGGAGCGTCCTCTCAATTTTCTTAAGAAAAACATCAAACTGTCCGCAGACATTCTGCTCATGTTCCATAGGAACATCAATCATTGTTTCAATTATACTCATTTTCCAACTGTTCTCCTGTTGTGTTCTCACATGGGGTCGGTGTTTCTATGGATTCTTCCGTTTTCATGTATGCCTCAAATCGGCAGACGGATCCATTAACTAATATTTTAACATTATTTTCAATAATTTGTACCCCTTTTTCTATTAATTTTTCTTCTGTTTCCGTCTGAAAAATGTGCGACAGTTCATTAAGCTCGCTCTGCGTATACCATGCGTCAACGGCTGAAATCTCCCGGGCAGAAATAATTCCAATTGAAACCGGAAGGTAAAAATCGGAAAACAGACACAGCTTTCTGTAATTTACTGCTGTCTGCCACTCTGACCCGGCTCCGGCAGGCATAAGCCACACAAAAGACAGATCCCCGACTGCCGCCGCAATCCCGGCACGTTTTTTTCCGGTAGGGATTTCCATACGATGCCACATGGATATCTCTTTTATCTCTGTGCGCTCTCTTATTCCCGTTATATCCGCGTCTGCATGTACCAGTCTCTCACTGGTCACGGTTCCCGCATCGTCTGTGACAGGAATTCTTCCGGACACAAGAAGCTGCCCCTTTTTTACTGTGTCTCCCGGTTTTACAGCCGGAATTCCGCTGCGGACAATCATTGATTTGATAACGGCGTCTGACTCCGCAACTAAATCACACGGAGAATCATCTTTCCGGGGAATGCCAAGAAGAACTTCATTTTCTTTGATATGAATATAAAGCCTCGTCCCCTCAAGGCGTGCAGACACCCATGTAATTCCTTCATATTTCTCCCGGAGTGCCTCCTCCAGGTTTTCACAGGAGACAGAGGATTTTTTTACTCCACAGTAAATCCCCTGTTCAGCCAGAAAATGTTCCAGTTCATTATCCGTATACCGCAGATTTCCTTCATAGGAGATATCCCACACATAAAGAGAAAGAATATACAGAAAAACAAAAAAAAGGACGAGTCCTGCGCCCCACAGCCCTCTTTTCCGGTTTCTGTACAGAAAAAACGGAAGCCCTTTTTTCTCCGTGATATGAAGCCGCACACCGGCTTTTTTTGCAAAAGGGCGGCATTTAAAAAAATCTTTTGCTCTCATGTAAAACCGGAATTGTTTGCCGAGACAGACAGCGTTCCAGATTTCCAGCCCTGAAAAAGCGCAGAGATTAAAAAAGCGCTCCGGATTTAGTCCTGTCATTTCTACAGTGAGATATCCATGATATCTGTGAAAAAGCTCTCTCATGCTGATTTGCCTCACACCAGACTGAACTGAGCGGATTCTATCTGACCGGTTACCTTGAGCTGTTCCCGATCGTAGTACTCAATGGAAAGCTCCTTCCCTGTGATGGTAAGCCGTGTGCTTTTACCTGCAATTTTAAGGACACCATCCGAAAAAAAGAGAATGCTCCTGTAATTTTCCACCACAGCTGATGTGCTGCCGGTAAAAAACAGAAGCATCTCTCCAAGAAAAACATCCTCCGGCAGGTTAAGAGCCGAAACAATTGCTTTTTTCTGTTTTCCAGCCAAGACCTTACCGCCTTATTCCGTCTTTTTTTCAGTATATGAAGCGCAGTGTTCCATTATTCACAGGACTTCTCAAATATCAGCAGACTGTCTCTCACAAGTGCGGCCAAGAAGGAAAAGTTCCGCCATCAGAGGAACACAGTATATAATAGGCAGTGCATAGCGCAGGGATGTGACAGGTCCGAGAAGAAGTGTTCCCCAGTAACCGAGTATCAGTGTCAGAGGAAGCAGTCCGCGGTGTTCTTTCCGGTACCAGACTCCTGCCGCTGTTACAAGCATCAGCCAGAACGGGAAAGCCTGATTCAGAAGAATTGACAGGATGGGAATTTGCTGGAAAGCCGGTACCAGACTTATTTCCCGAAGCCATGATTCCAGAACCGGCAGTCTGCTGTTTCTTGTAATCCCCAGAATATTATAAGGTTCCTCCAGAAAAGCTCCGTCAAACAGAATATAACTGATCCAGTACTGGGAGTCACACGGATACCAGTAACCCCAGTTTCCCATAAAAAACGAATCTGCATATGTCTCCGGGCGCCGCAGTCCGATCTTCGCCCAGACACGGAAAAATTCTGCGGGATCTTCACTTAGAACCTCTGTGTGAAAACCGCTTTTTACCGGATCTGCATTTACACGCACATAGTTTTTCAGTGCATCCGGTTCAATCAGTGTTTCTATATATTTTTTTTCTGAATCTGTCAGATATTCCGGTTCCTCAGTATACACGCGTGCCAGCTGCTGCATGGGTACGCACAGCATTTCCCGTGCATCGCCTTTTTCCACTCCTGCCGCAGCGGGAATGGGACCCGAGAACAGGTACCAGGCTGCTGTGACAGAAAAGGAAAACAGAATAAACCGGCTGCCCCATCCGGTCTTTTCCCTGTTTTTTTTACACACCAAAGACCATGCACACAAAAGAAGCACAGCAAAAAAGAGATATACATAAATTCCCTGATTGCGGAACAGGCACATAAAAAAAATCGTCATGAAAAAAGAGACCATCTGAAAAGGGTTCTTTAAAAATTTCCCGGGGTCAGCAGCAAAGTCACAGGCAAGCTCAAACGTAAGGAGAAAAAATCCGCCGAACAGAACATCTTTTGTTGTGACAAAAGAAAATATCGTCAGGTATGGATTTGCCACGAGAAAAAGCCATGACAGCCCAAGGAGCCATGTGGGTGTCCCCCGCTGCTTCATCCTGGTAAGGATAAAAGAAAAAACAGATGTCATAAAGAGTGACTGGGAAAGTGAATGAATCGCCATTCCCGCCTGATAGCTTCCAAAAAGATATTCTCCTGCTTTCATACAGACACCCAGATAAAAGGTGTGAAGAAGCGGATGATGGGTGCTTAACGGCATTTCTCCAAAAAGCTGCAGAAGCTGTACAGACGCATCATAGGAGTATATGCCCGGATATACTGCCAGAAACACCGGCAGATAAACACACCAGGAAAAAGCCATCCAGATAAGCCACGACCTGAAAAAATGATTTCCTGCATCTTTTTTTCTGACGACGGATGGCAGAAGAAGGAGAAGGCACATCATGCAAGAGAAAAGAAGAGTCAGAATGAGAAGTGCCGGAAAAATTCCTGACCACGATTCTGCTATATGTGTGTTGAGACTGTATCGAAGTCCAAGAAGGATCATCACAGCCATAAGAAATCCGGGTACAGTACAGAATACAATACGCCGTTTTGTCTGTTTCTGTTCAAATGCCATTCCGTAAATAAGAGCGAACAGTATTCCTCTTGTTATTAAACCTGAAGGGGAAGGCTCTCCCCAGACAGACACTGTCAGAAAAAGACGGCTCTCAAGCACAAAGCAGGTAAGAAACGACGCAGCCGCGCCGGTCAGCCATATAAGGCTCCTTCTTTTTCCGGATATAAAAGACATTCCTTTTTCGCTTTTTAACAATGAGCCGCCTGATTTCATGATTCCTTCTTCCTTTCACCCGGCCGCAAAAAAGCCCTGGTTCCTCATATAACCAGGGCTTTCGCTTTTAATTAGTTGTATTTACGTTTTCTTGCAGCTTCAGATTTCTTTTTACGACGAACGCTGGGCTTCTCGTAATGCTCTCTCTTGCGAATCTCCTGCTGAATGCCAGCCTTTGCACAGTTTCTTTTGAATCTGCGTAAAGCGCTGTCCAAACTTTCGTTATCTTTAACGATTACATTTGACATAGCTCACACCTAACCTCCCTCCAGTTGTGTAATAAGTGCATATTAATACAACTGTGTGGGTATTTTTTTAGCACTAGTAAAATTATATCACAAAAAATCGATACGTCAACACAATTTTTATATTTTCTTAATTTTCCACTAATTAAGCTGCCCGGCGACAACTTCGGGCACTTTTTTCAGTGCTTCGTCGATTCCTGCAGGATTTTTACCGCCGGCCTGGGCCATGTTGGGCCGTCCGCCGCCGCCACCGCCCACAAGGCCTGCGATGGCTTTGATCAGGTTTCCTGCATGAGCTCCGCGGGACATGGCGCCTTCGGAAGCAGACGCCATAAGATTAACTTTGCCGGCCTGTTCAGATGCAATTACAACCACACAGTCTCCCAGCTTTTCTTTAAGCTTGTCGCCAAGTCCTCTCAGTCCGTTCATATCCACATCCTTCACACGTACTGCCAGCACGCTGACGCCCTTGATATCCTGAACCTGATTCATCACATCGCCCAGAGAGTCATTGGCAAGACGGCTCTTAAGCTTTTCATTTTCCGCATGGAGAGCCTTGATCTCATCCAGCATGCTCTCGAGCTTTGTGCTCAGGCCGGACGGAGTTGTTTTTGCAATTCTGGCTGCATCATGAAGCTCTTTTTCCACCTCGCGGTAGTGCTCCATAAGTCCGAAAGAGGTAAGCGCCTCTATTCTGCGCACTCCGGCTGCAATGCCTGCCTCTGAAAGAATCTTGAAGGCAGTAATTGTTCCGGTATTTGCCACATGCGTACCGCCGCAGAGCTCTGTGGAGAAGTCTCCCATCTTTACAACGCGGACCGTCTCTCCGTATTTCTCTCCGAAAAGAGCCATTGCTCCCGTTTTTTTCGCATCATCAAGAGACATGATCTCTGTCACAACAGGCAGAGATGCCGCAATCTCATCATTTACAATCTTTTCAACCTTCTGAATTTCTTCCGGCGTCATGGCTGAGAAATGAGTAAAGTCAAAACGGAGACGATCTCTTGTGACAAGAGAACCAGCCTGCTCTACATGAGAGCCGAGAACCATCCGGAGAGCCTTGTGGAGCAGGTGAGTCGCAGAGTGATTCCGGGCCGTAAGCTCACGGTTCTCTCTGTCAACCGTCAGAGTTACCTTGTCTCCGGTACGGAACATGCCACGGGTAACAGTTCCCACATGTCCCACTTTTCCGCCCTGAAGCTTGATAGTATCTTTGACAATGAATTCTGCACCGTCTGCCGTAATTACACCGATATCTGCCTGCTGTCCGCCCATGGTAGCGTAAAACGGAGTTTCTTTTACTAAAATCGTACCGTTCTGTCCGTCCGTCAGAGCCTCTACAATCTCGTCCTCCGTTGTGAGAACCGTGATCTCAGATACGTGGCTCAGCCGATCATAGCCCACAAATTCTGTGGTAACAGCTGCATCGATGGACTGATAAACCGTTACATCCGCTCCCATATAATTGGTTGTCTTGCGCGCTGCACGTGCCTGCTCTTTCTGCTTCTTCATTGCAGCAGCAAAACCGTCTTCATCCAGCCCGAGATTTTTCTCCTCCAGAATTTCTCTGGTAAGATCAACAGGGAAACCGTAGGTATCGTAAAGTTTAAAGGCATTTTCTCCTGAAAGAATCTTCTCGCCCTTTGACGCCATCTCTTCTTCCATATCCGCAAGGATGGAGAGTCCCTGATCGATCGTCTTATTAAATTTATCTTCTTCCTCGGAAAGCACCTTGAAAATCATGGCACTCTTTTCTTCCAGCTCCGGATATCCGTCTTTGGAAAGTGCAATAACCGTCCTGGAAAGTTCGGCAAGGAATTCTCCCTCAATGCCCAGTTTCTTTCCATGGCGGGCTGCACGGCGGAGCAGGCGGCGCAGAACATATCCGCGTCCCTCATTGGAAGGCATAATTCCGTCTGAAATCATGAATGTACATGATTTGATGTGATCTGCCACGATACGCAGAGACACGTCCGTCTCATGATCCTGCTGGTAAGCGGTGTGCGCCAGCTCACAGACACGATCCAGCAGTGCTTTATTGGTATCTACTGTAAAAAGGGAGTCCGCATCCTGAACAACGACCGCCAGACGCTCCAGACCCATACCGGTATCGATGTTTTTATGCTCCAGCTCTGTATAGTTTCCGTGACCGTCGTTATTAAACTGGGTAAATACGTTGTTCCATACCTCGATGTAGCGATCGCACTCACAGCCTACCGTGCAGCCGGGTTTGCCGCAGCCATACTTTTCTCCGCGATCATAGTAAATCTCCGAGCAGGGACCGCAGGGACCCGCGCCATGCTCCCAGAAATTGTCTTCACGGCCAAAACGGAAAATCCGCTCTTTCGGAATGCCGATCTCCTTATTCCAGATTTCAAACGCCTCATCGTCATTTTCAAAAACAGAGGGATAGAGACGATCGGGATCAAGACCTACTACCTCTGTCAGAAATTCCCAGGACCAGTGAATTGCCTCTGTTTTAAAATAATCACCAAAGGAAAAGTTCCCCAGCATTTCAAAAAATGTTCCATGACGTGCCGTTTTTCCTATATTCTCAATATCGCCGGTACGAATGCACTTCTGACAGGTACATACTCTCGTCCGCGGCGGGATCTCCTGTCCGGTAAAATATGGCTTCAGCGGTGCCATACCCGAATTAATCAGCAAAAGGCTGTTGTCGTTGTGCGGAACCAGAGAGAAACTCTTCATGGCCAGATGTCCCTTGCTTTCAAAAAACTCCAGGAACATTCTTCTAAGCTCGTTCACACCGTATTTTTGCACGTTGCTTCCTCCTAACAGTTTCTTATATTTTTAGAATAAATTTTTTCTCATTCTTTATATCCTATCATAGGAAAAACCATTTATCAAGCATTTTCCCGGCTCTGTTTGCCACATTTTGGTCGCCCTGACTTCCGCAGAATCATATTTCTCTCAGTTTCCCTTCTGAAAAAGAAACGGACACTATCCATCCGTTTCTTCAGGAAGATAGTGTCCATACGTATCAAGTATCTCATAAACGCGGCTTCGGGTAGTACCCGCCAGAGACGCTGTGTATTCCAGCCCCTCCATTGAACCGCCTTTATATTTGGCTGCCGCTTTTCCGGCAGCGGCATCTCTGTTTCGGATCCATTCCCTCTCGGCTTTCTGAAGTTTCTCCGCCTCCTCATCTGTCATACAGCTGATTACCGCCTTATAAATCCGGTTCAGTTCCGTATCCCACAGACGATATTCATAATCCGCAATATTTTTAAGAGAGTCCGTGCTGGATGCGGCGTCTGACTCCCGCATGCTTTTCACAGTAGCGTCAATCTCTTCAAATCTTTTCCGGTACTCCTCCGCAGTCGAAATATCTTCCTCAGAGGCAGCGCCTTTTCCTGCAAGGGGGGATACCACTGTTTCTGACGGCACCGCCGAGCGGGCTGACCTGCCCATGGAGGCTGCAGAATCATCCGCAGAAGCCTGTGCCATTTCAGGGTATGCCTCGCCTTCTTCCAAAGACTCATCAGAAACTGAATTTTCGGAAAAAGTCTCCTCTGCCTGCACCCCGGCCGCCGGTTCTGCCGCTTCAGCCAGGGCAGGGGCCGGGATATTCTCTTCTGTGACCGAAGATTCTGTGACCTCATCAGAAGTTTCCGGCAAAGCCTCCGGGGCCGGCGAATCATAGAAAAGAGAAGCTCTCTGCATCTGCGGATTTATATCCTGCGCAGCCGCATTACCCTGTTCTGTATCCTCCGGCAGTGCCTCTGCCTGTCCCTCATCAAAAATCGCAGATGAAACCAGAGCTGATTCATCTGAATTTTCGCTGATATACTGTCGGGTTGCATAAGTGGAAAAAGTGCCCAGAACGATAATCAGGCAAATTGTAATAAAAACTCCTTTATTATTCAAACTTCTCAACCATCCCTCGCATTGTTTGATTAAAAGATATCACATTTAAATGCGAAAGAAAATAGAAGTCGCAAAGACGTAATATTATTGTAAGAAAGTAAGAAAGCTTACATCAGAGCCATTTAAGCATACAGAAAAATCGACTGTTACCCCTCTGATACTCCAGAATCCTCCATAAGCTCATCTCCGTCAGCTGCTGACGTAGCCAGATAATCACATCTTTCATTTTCGGGATGTCCGTTATGCCCTCTTACCCAGAAAAAAGTGACCTGATGAGGCGCTTTGGCTTCCAGAAGCCGTTTCCAGAGATCTGTATTTTTCACATCCTCATTTTTCCCGCGCTTCCATCCTTTTTTAATCCATCCCTCAATCCAGTGCTGATTAAATGCATTAACGAGATACTGAGAATCTGAATACAGTTCTACTTCACAGGGACGGTTTAATGCCTCCAGACCCGCAATTGCAGCCATCAGCTCCATTCTGTTATTTGTAGTCCGGCGAAAACCGCCTGACAGCTCTTTAACATGCAGTTTCCCCGATGGATCCGTGTAATGAATAACCGTTCCGTATCCGCCCGGCCCATCCGGGTTTCCCCGGGCGGATCCGTCTGTGTATATTTCAACTTTCAATTTCTGTCTCCTTTCAGTTTGGTCCTTTTTTCGGCGAAAAAGGGATACGCCTTACTGCACCGGCGTATCCCAGAAAATATTTTACCGATCCCATTTGTCGCACAGAGAGTTGATCTGATCGGCAAAACGCGCCAGATCTTTGTTGGCGCCTCCCTCGTTGCGCATGATAACTTTGCGGAGGCGTTCTCCGGCAGCAACGAGGCGTCCGAATACACCGGCTGCCTTTTTCGTCGTTTCCGGCACATCCCGCTGAATAAGAACTCCCTTCGTTACTGCCAGGAACTTTCCTTCCCGCAGATCGTAGGAAGTCCCGGAAAACGGGGCCATCGCCTCAATTCCATAAAGTTCTTTTACCGTCTTTGCAAATTCATCACAGACCTCATCATCGCCGTGTACCACAAACACCTGGCTGGGATGCTCCATAAAGCTTCCAATCCACTGAAGCAGTCCGTTCTGATCGGCATGTCCGCTGATTCCCTCAATTTTTTCAATGCGTGCTTTTACCTCAATGGATTCGCCAAAGAGCTTCACTTCCTCACGGCCTTCCGTGATGCTTCTTCCCAGAGTTCCAACCGCCTGATATCCGGCAAAAAGGATGGTACACTCCGGTCTCCACAGATTGTGCTTTAAATGGTGGCGGATACGCCCTGCGTCACACATTCCTGCCGCTGATATGATAACCTTCGGCTCCTGATCAAAATTAATCGCAATGGAATCCTCACTGGTAATGGAGAGATGCAGTCCCGGGAAAGAAATGGGATTAATTCCTTTTTTAACCAGTGCCTTTGTCTCATCATTATAACAGTCCAGCATGTTTTCCTTGAAAACGGCAGTTGCTTCCACCGCCATGGGACTGTCAAGATAAACAGGAAAATTCTCATGTCCTTTTACGAGATTTCGCTCTTTAATGATTCTGATGTAGTTGAGAACTTCCTGTGTACGGCCTACGGCGAAAGCAGGAATAACCACATTTCCTCCCTTGTCCAGCGTTTCTTTAATGACACGGGCAAACTCCTCCACATGATCGCCGCTCTGTTTATGAAAGCGATTGCCGTAGGTGCTCTCCATTACCACATAATCCGCCTGATGAATATACTGCGGACTTCGGATCAGAGGCTTGTTTTTATTTCCGATATCGCCTGAAAATACAATCTTTTTTGAACAGTCCCCCTCTGTCATCCATACTTCAATGGATGCGGAGCCCAGAAGATGTCCCACATCAGTAAAACGGATATCAAATCCGGGCTTCAGATGGATGGTATCCCCATAATCACAGGGAACAAAGTGATCCAGAACCCCTTCTGCATCGGCCATCACATAAAGCGGCGGCTGCTCCTGCCTGCCGGCTCTTTTGGCCTTTCTGTTTTTCCACTCCGCCTCAGATTCCTGAATATGCGCACAGTCTTTCAGCATAATCTCACACAGATCACAGGTGGCCCTTGTCGCCATGACCTGCCCACGGAATCCTCTGGCATAAATATAGGGAAGCATGCCCACATGATCAATGTGGGCATGTGTTACCAGGACATAATCCACATCGCTGTAGCTGACGGGAAGCTCAGCATTTTCATATTTGTTGACCCCCTGCTCCATCCCGCAGTCAATAAGTACTCTCAGATCACATGCTTCCAGAAGGTGGCAGCTTCCGGTTACCTCATGATCCGCCCCGATAAACGTTAATTTCATTGAACCATCTCCCATTGCATTTTTTTAACATCCAATGGTTTAAGTATACATGATCTCAGATGATAATGCAAATCATACCACCGCTGCTGTCATTGATTATTTTCTGCAGTGTATCCTGAAGCTTAATCTGACAGTCCTCTGTCATCTGGGAAACCTTTGCCTGGATTCCGTCCTCTACTATCTGTTCAATAGATTTTCCGAAAATATTGGTATTCCAGACACCATCCTCACTCTGACCTGCATTCTCTTTTATGTAGCGAATCAGATCCTCCGCCTGCTGCTCATTTCCCACAATAGGAGCAATTTCAGTCTCAATCTGCGCTTTGATAAGGTTAATGGAAGGCGCCTGCGCTTTCATCTTTACACCATATTTATTGCCATGACGGATAAGCTGCGGCTCATCAAGCACAATCTCAGAGCGATCCGGTGTTACCACTCCATAACCTTTCATCCGCACCTGACCTACCGCACCGGCGACCTTTTCGTATTCCCGCTGCATGGATGCCAGTTCGCGAAGCGTCTGCATGAGCTGATATTCTCCCTCAATAGGCATTCCAACGTATTCGCTGAGAATACGGTAATAATGTCCCTCATCCACCTCTATATCTGCCTGGACACTTCCGTCATCCATCTTCATGGAAAGAATCCGGACCCGCTTTACAGCCTCGCCGTTTTCAGGAGGAAGGAAGCGCGACACATCTCTCATGTGTACTGTTTTTTTCATCATATCTCTGACAGCCTGAATGACAGCTTCTTTAAGCCAGTGATCTCTGGGAAGAATTTCCATCCATTTCGGAATGGAAAAATCAATCTCTGTTACCGGGAATTCTTTAAGTATCTGTTCCAGGATTCCCTTTATATCTTCTGTCTTAAGCTGTTCACAGTTGACCGGAACCACCTGTACGCCATATTTTTCTTCCATCTGGGCGGCCAGATTCTTTGTCTCTTCCGAATAGGGGCGAAGAGAATTTAAGAGAATTAAAAAAGGCTTATTCAGGCTTTTAAGTTCTTTGATCGTTTTCTCTTCAGCCGGGACATAACTGTTTCTTTTTATCTCTCCGATACTTCCGTCCGTTGTGACAACAAGACCGATAGTAGAATGATCTGTTATAACCTTTCTTGTACCCAGCTCAGCTGCTTCCGTAAAAGGAATCTCCGTATCAAACCAGGGTGTTTTTACCTGCCGTTCCGCATCATTTTCAATATGACCTGCCGCTCCTTCCACCATAAATCCAACGCAGTCAATGAGACGGACCTTTACATCGATTCCTTCCCCGAGAGAAATCTGAGCCGCCTCTTTGGGAATAAATTTGGGCTCCGTTGTCATAATTGTTTTTCCTGCTGAAGACTGGGGAAGTTCGTCGCGCGTCCTCTCCCTTGCATGGGTATCCTCCATCCCGGGAAGCACCATCAGTTCCATGAATCTTTTGATAAAAGTCGATTTTCCTGTACGGACCGGCCCTACAACACCTATGTATATCTCTCCTCCGGTTCTCGCTTTTATGTCACTGTATACATCAAAATTGTCCATAAAATTACCCCCTTGCTGTGCTGATACAAGTATATGCACGGCAAGGGGGATTTCATGCGCCCGACTTCTGATTTGCAGAGTGCCCGTTTATCTCCTACTCACTCAGATATGCTTTTTTAACCTGCTCATTATTCATGAGCTCCTTTGCATCACCGGAAAGAACAATTTTTCCTGTCTCAAGAACATACGCCTTATTTGCAATTGACAGTGCTTTTTTTGCATTCTGCTCTACAAGAAGAACTGTCGTTCCGTCCTTATGAATCTCTTCAATAATATCAAAAATCTCATTTACATAAATAGGGGAAAGACCCATGGACGGCTCATCCATAACAATGAGACGCGGATGAGACATCAGAGCACGTCCCATAGCCAGCATCTGCTGTTCACCGCCGGAAAGCGTTCCTGCCAGCTGATTTTTCCGCTCCTCAAGACGCGGAAAGCGGGCATAGACCTTTTTTATCGTATCCTCAATCTCCTGCCGATCTGTTCTTGTGTAGGCCCCCATTTTCAGATTCTGAAGAACAGACAGCTGTGCAAATACGCGTCTGCCCTCCGGAACATGGGCAATTCCCATGGGAACCAGCTTGTATCCCGGCACTTTTGTGATATCCTTTCCCTCAAATATAATAGATCCTGATTTGGCGGGAATCAGACCGGTAATAGTATGGAGCGTTGTTGTTTTTCCGGCCCCGTTTGCTCCTATAAGAGCTATTACATCTCCCTGTTCAACCTCAAAGGAGATCCCCTTCAGGGCCTGGATTACCCCGTAATATACGCTTAAATCCCTAACCTCCAGCATTGCCATGTTGAATCTCCCCCTATTCTCCCAGATATGCCGCAATAACCTGCGGATTGTTGAGCACCTCACTGGTCGGTCCCTCCGCCAGCATGTGGCCGAAGTTCAGAACCGTAAGCCTCTCGCAGATGCCTGATACCAGTTTCATATCATGCTCAATAAGCAGAACTGTCATATCAAAATGGTCACGGACAAAACGGATTGTTTTCATGAGCTCCTCCGTCTCATTCGGATTCATTCCGGCTGCCGGTTCGTCAAGAAGAAGGAGCTTTGGTTCTGTGGCAAGTGCGCGGGCAATCTCAAGCTTTCTCTGTTTACCATAAGGAAGATTGGATGCCTTAAAAGCAAACTCTCCATCCAGATCAAATACCTTCAGAAGTTCCATGGCCTTTTCATCCATAGCTTTTTCTGTCCTGTAATAGGAAGGAAGACGGAAAATCCCCTCCAGTGTGGAATAACGGTAATGATTGTGCAGGCCGACTTTTACATTGTCCAGCACACTCAGATCCTTAAACAGGCGAATGTTCTGAAAAGTTCTTGCAATTCCCGCCTGATTGATAGCGGCTGTCCGATGCCCGGTAATATCGGTTCCATCCAGGGTAATACGGCCGCAGTCCGGCTTGTATACACCGGTCAGAAGATTGAATATAGTTGTTTTTCCGGCTCCGTTAGGGCCTATAAGACCGTATAACTGCCCTTTTTCAACGGTTATATTAAAGTCATCCACCGCTTTCAGTCCGCCGAAGGAGATACTCAGGTTTTTTACTTCCAGCATTGCCATATCTTACGCCTCCCTCTTTGTCTCTTTTTTCCGGAAAGATGCCAGAATCCTTTCCCGATATTCAATTGCTTTCGGGCTTGAGGTCATAAGCATCATCACAATCAGAACAATCGCATAAATAAGCATACGATAATCATTAAGTCCCCGCAGCATTTCCGGAAGAAGTGTCAGAACTACAGCTGCAATAATGGAGCCGCGGATATTTCCGATTCCGCCAAGAACGACAAAGACAAGAATCGTGATAGACATATTATAGCCAAAGTTTTTCGGCGTTGCAGCCAGTGTTGCAAGATTGTGGGCATACAGAACGCCTGCCACTCCCGCAAGCGCAGCGGATACAGAAAACGCCATCAGCTTGTATTTCGTAATATTGATTCCCACTGATTCAGCCGCAATACGGTTATCCCGGATTGCCATGATAGCGCGGCCCGTGCGGGAATTAATCATATTGAGAACAATAAAAAGTGTAATAAGAACCAGGATGATTCCAATGGTAAAGGTAGCTGTTTTTGGTGTCCCCGTAATGCCCTGAGCTCCTTTTATGATAACTTCTCCGTCCGCTTCAAGACCCAGGGAAGCCACATCCTTGACAGAGATATGAAATCCGTTTCCGTCAATTCCCACATAAAGAACATTGATTACATTTTTAATGATTTCGCCAAAAGCCAGCGTTACAATTGCAAGGTAGTCTCCCTTAAGGCGAAGTACCGGGATGCCGATAAGAATACCGAAAAGAGCGGCAACTGCAGCACCGATGAAAAGGGCAATAACAAATCTGAGCTGATCACTGGCAATTGTCTCTGACATGGCATGGTTGAAAAAAGCTCCTGAAAAAGCTCCCACGCACATGAAACCTGCATGTCCAAGGCTGAGTTCTCCCAGAATTCCCACAGTAAGATTCAGTGAAACCGCCAGTATTACATAGATGCAGAGGGGAACAAGAATTCCCTTTAAAAGACTGTTTATATGGCCTCCCGCCATCAATGCCTGAATCACAATATAGCAGATGATTACGAGGCCGTACGTAATCAGATTCTGAACCAGAATTTTATTTTTGTACGCTTTCATCTTTATGCACCTACACTTTCTCGTTCATCTTTTTGCCAAGAATTCCGGTGGGCCGGACAAGCAGCACAATGATCAGGACTGAAAATACAATTGCGTCAGAAAGCTGGGAAGAAATGTATGCCTTGGCAAGATTCTCAATAATTCCCAGCAGAATTCCTCCTATCATGGCACCCGGAATAGAGCCGATTCCGCCGAAAACAGCTGCGACAAATGCCTTGATACCCGGCATGGAACCGGTGTACGGCGTAAGTGACGGATACGCGGAACACAGAAGAACTCCCGCTACGGCTGCCAGGGCCGAACCGATTGCGAAAGTAACAGCAATTGTCCCGTTTACATTGATTCCCATCAGTGTGGCGGCTCCCCGATCTTCCGAGACAGCCAGCATGGCCTGACCGATTCTGGTCTTGTTAATAAAAGCAGTCAGCGCAATCATAATAACGATGCAGCTCAATATGGTTACAATTGTTACGCCGGAAATAGAAAGCTCCCCTCCGGCCAGCTTGAGAGCCGGCACATTAACCACCGAAGTGAACTGTCTGGCATTTGAACCAAACACAAGAAGCGCAATGTTCTGCAGAAGGTAGCTGACTCCGATTGCGGTAATCAGAACAGCGAGAGGAGACGCACCTCTGAGGGGACGGTATGCGACCTTTTCAATCGTGACGCCAAGAACCGTGCAGATGACCACTGCCACCAGGATTCCCACTGCCGAGGAACCGCCCATCGTGCTCACAATGGTAAATACGGCGAAGCCGCCTACCATAATAATATCTCCGTGCGCAAAATTAAGCATTTTAGCAATGCCGTATACCATGGTGTAGCCCAAAGCAATAATCGCATATACACTGCCCAGGCTGATCCCATTAATCAAATAAGAAAGAAAACTCATACTGGTGCACCTACCTCTTTTTTTCGGATGGAATGATGAAAAGAGGGCTGCCTCCCGGCAACCCTCTTTAAAGGACCACTGCGGAAATAGCTGCTGCAGCGGGCCACTTTCCACCCTCTCTGCAGCGGATCGCCCCATGTGAGCAGTCGTTACTGCATCACATAAGCACCGTCAACAATTTTAACTGCCTTCGGCTCCTTGTTGGGTTCGCCTGCTTCATTCCAGGTCATTCCCTCGCCGGTTAATCCGTCGATTGTGATCTCTGTCATGGCAACCTTCATTGCATCGCAGAGATCGGACACACTCATATCCGGTGTGGCTTCAGCCTTTTCAAGAGCAGCCTTCATCGCATAAATTCCGTCATAAGCGCCGGCGGCAAACTGAAGCGGCTCAACACCGTATGCAGCCTCATAGGCAGCAACGAAATCCTGGCTTCCCTCCTCATCAACAGAGAAAGGTGTAAGGAGCATCAGTCCCTCAGCAAGAGAAGTATCAAAATTTTCTACACTTAAGATTCCGTCCATACCGTCACATCCAAAGAAAAGCGGTTTGAAATCTTTGTCTGAGGCCTGCTTAAGAATTACAGAAGCCTCCTGGTAGTAAATGGGAAGAAATACAAGCTCTGCGCCTGCTTCCTTACATTTATCAAGCTGCACGGAAAAATCTGTGTTTGTATCAGCTGTGAAAGCTTCACTTGCTACAACTTCAAGTCCCTGATTGCCCGCCTCAGCTGCAAAAGATTCGCGGATACCATCTGAGTACTCGCTGGAGCTGTCATAAATAATACCGATTTTGGTAGCAAGCTTGTGCTCGCCAATATACTGGGCGGAAGCTCTTCCCTGATCCGGATCAGAGAAGCAGACACGGAATGCATTGGAACCGGCGATACATGCAACAGCTGAACCTGAAGGTGTAAGCTGGAACAGATTATCAACCTCACTCTCAGCTCCGACTGCAATACAGGGCTTGCTGGTTACAGTTCCCAGAAGAAGCTGCATGCCCCAGTCTTTTAATGTATTATAAGCGTTTACGGCCTTCTCCGGATCACTTTCATCATCCTGGAAATTGTACTCAATCTGATAACCGTTTACGCCGCCTGCCTCATTGATTTCCTTGATGGCAAGCTCCATACCGTTTGCAACAGCCTGTCCATATGCAGCATTGGCACCTGTAACAGGTCCGATCCCACCAATCTTAAAGGTTGCGCCATCAGCTGACTCCTCCCCCTGAGAAGCAGCTCCCGTCTCTTCAGCAGAATCAGAAGTGCTTCCTGAACTGCCGCAGGCAGTCATGGACATAGCCATTACCGCGGCAAGGCCCAGACTTAATAATCTTTTTTTCATAATCATTCTCCTCCTGTCCAGCTGTCTGCAAAATTTGCTGACAACTAATTGATTGAGGCAATTATAAATTTAACCTTTTCAAATGTCAATATGAAATGCCGGCAAAACACAGGAATAAACAAATAAAAACGCGGGTTTTGGCTGAATTTTCCCAAAACGATAACCTGTATTTATACAAGATATTCCGTATGATTATATCTGACATCTGAAACACTGTGCCGCAGGAGAAAAATAATACTCTGTTTTTGGATACTGAGTCAGGAAAAACGAATCAGCCCTCCCAGGGAAGACCGCTGTTTTCTATGCGTTTATCACGCAGCATAAGATCGGACACTGCCTCTCTCGGATCCTTGCCATCAAAAAGGACTGCATTAACCTGCTCGACGATCGGCATATCACAGTCATATTTTCCTGCCAGAAGAAGGCCGGCCCGGGCGGAATAAACTCCCTCCACTACCATATTTACCTCCTTCATGGCCTCTTCCATTGTATATCCCTTTCCTATGAGAATACCGGCTCTCCGGTTCCGGCTGTGCATGCTGGCACAGGTTACAATCAGATCGCCGATGCCGGAAAGACCTGCGAATGTCTGTGCTTTTCCTCCCATGGCCACACCCAGACGGGTAATTTCAGCAATTCCTCTTGTGATGAGAGCCGCTTTGGAATTGTCGCCGTATCCCAGTCCATCTGCGATTCCCGCAGCAAGTGCAATCACGTTTTTCAGGGCAGCCCCGACCTCTATGCCAAGCATATCGGGACTTGTATACACACGAAAAACAGGGCTCATAAATACAGACTGAATATATTCTGCTGTCTTGCGTCTTTTAGCTCCAGCCACACAGGTAGTCGGCAGCCCCCGGCTTACCTCTTCCGCATGACTTGGACCTGAAAGAACCGCCACTTCGGCATTGGGAATTTCTTCCTCAATGATCTGTGACATGGTCATCAGCGTTTTCTCTTCAATTCCCTTTGCAACATTTACAACAATCTGTCCGTATCTTAAAAATTCCCGCATTTTCGCTGCCGTGCTTCTTATGTATACAGACGGGACTGCCAGAACAAGAATATCTTTCTCTGCCATAACCTTCCTGAGATCTGATGAAAACTCAACTGAATCCGGAATTACAGCATCCGGAAGATTCTTATGGCATCTTGTACGGGCAAGCTCTTCAATCTCTTCATGAATAGCTGACCAGACAGCCACCTGGTGTCCGTTATTGCTGAGCAGAATTGCCAGCGCTGTTCCCCATGTTCCTGATCCGATGACTCCTATCGATATCATATGAGATACTCCCTTTCTGTCCGACTTTTAAGATGTTTTTTTTGCTCCGATCTTATTTTCTGTTCCTGAGAGAAGTCTTTTTATGTTGGTCCGATGCCTCCAGACAGCCATTGCCATAAGAATTCCGGCAAGCACATAAAATTCCGGAAGACACGCTGCATCAATCCGATAGCTTCCCATACTTCCGAAAATTACCAGCTCTGCGAAGAACGCAATGGAAATCAGGATGGATCCCAGTGACACATAGCGCGTGAGAAAAACAGTAACTGAAAAAATCACAAAGCAGGTCAGCGTAATCCGAAAATCCATGGCAGTCATGATGCCGGCCATGGAAGCTATGCCCTTCCCTCCTTTGAATTTCAGATAAAACGGGAAATTGTGGCCCAGGGTTACACCAAATCCGGCATAGAGAGCCAGAAGATCCACACTGGGATTTTCTCTGAACAAAACGCGGACCAGACACATGGCTGCTACTGCCTTGAAGAAATCTCCCAGGAATACAATGGCCCCCGCTTTTTTTCCCATTACCCGGAGGACATTGGTAGAACCGGCATTCCCGCTTCCGTACTGCCGTATATCCATATTCTTTGTCCGTCCATACAGATATCCGGACTGAATCAGGCCGAACGCATAGCCAATCGCCAAACATATCAGACGTTCCATTTTACTGCTCCTTTCCCTTTCTCTCACGAATCAGGAACTTAAGCGAGGTTCCTTTGAAACCGAATGCTTCCCGGATTTTATTTTCCAGATAGCGCGTGTAGGAAAAATGCATCAGCTGCTTATCATTTACAAAAACGACAAAAGTAGGCGGTTTAACCGCAACCTGTGTAATATAATAAAGCTTCAGCCTCTTTCCCTTGTCAGAGGGCGGCTGCTGCAGGGCAACTGCCTCAGCCATAATCTCATTAAGCACACCGGTTGCAATCCGAAGCGTCTGATTTTCACGTACCATATCAATAAGCTCAAACAGTTTTCCGAGACGCTGGCCTGTCAGTGCGGAAATGAAAACAAACTCCGCATAGGGAATAAAAGACAGCGTCGTCTTTATTTTGTTTGTATACTCATAGATGGTTTTATCATTTTTTTCTACGGAATCCCATTTGTTGATAACAACAATGATTCCCTTCCCTCTCTCATGGGCTATGCCTGCAATTTTAGCATCCTGCTCTGTCACGCCCTCAGCGGCGTCAATCACAACAAGGACAACATCAGCCCTCTCTACGGCTGTTACAGTGCGTATAATGCTGTACCGCTCCAGCTCTTCTTTGATTTTGCTTTTACGCCTGAGACCTGCCGTATCTATAAATACATATTCCGTACCATTGTGCACAATTTCCGTATCGACAGCATCCCGTGTTGTCCCGGCAATATCAGACACAATTACCCGGTTTTCTCCCAGCAGTTTATTTATAATAGAGGATTTGCCCACATTGGGCTTTCCGACGATGGCAATACGCGGTCTGTCATCCTCCTCTTCAGCACCGCTTCCCTCCGGAAAATGCGCAATCACGGCATCCAGAAGCTCACCAAGGCCGAGACGGGATGCCGCTGAAATTGCCAGCGGGTCTCCGATTCCCAGATTATAGAATTCATAAATATCATTTCCGAATTTTGCCATACTGTCAACTTTATTTACGGCCAGCACAACCGGTTTTTTGGATTTTCGCAGCATATCCGCTACCTTTGAATCTGAATCCGTAAGTCCCTGACGGACATCGACAATAAATATGATCACATCTGCCGTGGCAATGGCAATTTCCGCCTGTTCCCTCATCTGTGACAGGATAATATCCCGTGATTCCGGCTCAATACCTCCGGTGTCAATCAGAGTAAAGGATTTATCCAGCCAGCTGCAGTCTGCATAGATCCGGTCTCTTGTTACACCGGGGGTGTCTTTTACTATAGAAATCATATCGCCTGCCAGAACGTTAAACAGCGTGGATTTACCCACATTGGGCCGTCCCACAACGGCTACGATCGGTTTCTTCTTACTCATTTTTTTCCTCCATCCCTCGCATGGCGCCGTCCGGCATGTCTGCTCCGGCCGCCAGCTCATACTTTCCGTGTTCCGGCGGTTCAATCTTTACCGGATGCAGCACCGCCTCCACAAAGTCATATCCGCTTGATTTTACAATATCGACCCGGACTTGTAAAGCATTTTGTACCTGTCCGCGCGTTACATCATCAAGAAAAACCTCCTCCCCGCTCCGGAACATTACCGACGGCAGAAGAAGACGATTTCCCAGTACTCTTCCCTTCAGCTGCCCGATCAGATCTTTCCCTGTTATAAGTCCCGCAACTGTAATCTTCTCCCCGAAAAACTGATTAACAATGGGATATACATGCACATTTCTTCCCGGAAAGCGCCTGCAGATCTGCGCTACGTACTCCTTTATAAATGGATAGGCCAGAAGACCGGTTGCAATTGAAAGTTCTTCTTTTTCTCCGTCATCCTCACGGCCGGCAAGGGCTTCCTCTATCTCATCCGTCATAAGGCGAAGCATACCCACCCCATTTTCCAGCTGCAGATAACCGTCATATCTTTCCGCCTCCGGCAGCGGCCGGCCGGCAAGAATATAAAATTCATCGCTGGCATGAATAAAATGCGTCCCGTGCTTCTCAAAGAGACGTTTCTGCCAGTTTTCAATGCAGTCAATTACCTCTCCTGCTTCCTCTGGTGTGAATGGTTCCAGCGGGTAAAGCCCGTCCCTGTACTTTGAAAGGCCTACCGGAACCACGGAAACACTTTCCATACACGGAATGTACGCCGAAAGTTCTCTTATGGAGCGCTCCAGCTCCTCTTTGTCATTTACTCCTTTGCACAGAACAATCTGTCCATTCATGGGAATGCCTGCTTCAAACAGACGATCTATCTTTTTCAGTGCCTCTCCCGCAAAGCGGTTGTTCAGCATTCTGCACCGCAGCTGCGGATTCATTGTCTGGACCGAAATATTGATAGGTGCCAGCTTGAAACGGATGATACGCTCAATATCCCGATCCTGCATATTCGTGAGTGTAATATAATTTCCCTGCAGAAAGGAAAGGCGTGAATCATCATCCTTAAAATAGAGGGTTTCGCGCATCCCCGGCGGCATCTGATCAATAAAACAGAAAATGCACTTATTCCGGCAGGTGCGGTAATCGCTCATAAGCCCGTTCTCAAAGGTAAGTCCCAGATCCTGGTAATCGTTTTCAATATCCAGTTCCCATTCCTCACCGTTTGTCTTGCGGACAACCGCTGTGACGGACTCGCTGTTAATCTTATATTCATAATCAAATATGTCTTCAATCTCTTCTCCGTCAATTGTCAGAAGTATATCGCCCGGCTCCAGCTCCAGAGCTTCTGCAATTGATCCGGGATCTACCGATTTAATCAAATGTCCCTTATTCATCGTCTCTGCGATTCCTTTCCTTCTCTGGTTCCTATCATACCAATATTCCATATTTTTGTAAAGCCGGCGGTTTCATGACACCAGCTACTGTGTATCTTTAAAAAAAACATATTTGCTATTGACGAGCCTTGTCAGGGAATGGTATAAAAAAGTGGGACAGCACTGCGTCCTTTTAAACGGCAGTGCAAAAATTACCGGCAGTAAATTTCTGCCCCGATAATGGAGGATTTGGTCATGTCCAACGACTATGTTTTTAATGATACCCTTCCGGTTGCCCCGCTGAAGATCGCAGCACTTCAAAGCTGCCGGGAACTGGCTGAAAAGGTAAACGCGCATATTATCAACTTTCGCCGAAATGATATCGAAATACTGAAAAAAAGACAGGAAAATCTGCAGTACCGCGGCTATGATGCCGATTCCTACCTGCTTGACTGCTCATGTCCCAGATTCGGAAGCGGCGAAGCGAAAGGTGTGGTCAATGAATCCGTCCGCGGAACAGATATTTACGCCATGGTTGATGTAACGAACTACAGCCTGACCTACAAGATGAGCGGTTTCACAAACCATATGTCTCCCGATGATCATTTTCAGGATCTGAAGCGCATCATAGGCGCCACTGTTGCTACTGCACACCGCGTCAATGTTATCATGCCGTTCCTTTATGAGGGAAGACAGCACAAAAGAAGCAGCAGAGAATCGCTGGACTGCGCTATGATGCTCGAAGAGCTGATTCACATGGGAGTCAGCAATATCATTACTTTTGATGCGCATGATCCGAGAGTACAGAATGCAATTCCGCTCAGCGGATTTGACAATTTCATGCCAACCTATCAGTTCATCAAGGCACTGTTTGCCCATGACAAAACACTGAAGATCGATAAAGATTACCTTATGGTAATCAGCCCGGATGAGGGTGCCATGTCGCGGGCCGTCTATCTGGCCAACAACCTTGGCGTCGACATGGGAATGTTTTACAAGCGCCGTGATTACTCCCGCATCGTAAACGGACGCAATCCCATTGTAGCTCATGAATTCCTGGGCTCTTCTGTTGAAGGAAAGACTGTCCTCATTATTGATGATATGATCTCCTCCGGCGAGAGTATGCTGGATACGGCAAGAGCTTTGAAAGAGCGGAAGGCAAAACGGGTTGTTGTCTGCACTACTTTCGGACTTTTCACGAACGGACTCGAAAAATTTGATGAGTTTTACGCAAAGGGTTACATTGACTGTGTGGTAACTACAAATCTTAACTACCGTACTCCTGAACTTCTTGAGAGAGAATGGTATGTGGAAGCTGATATGAGCAAGTTCATTGCAGCTATCATCAATTCCCTGAACCATAATGTATCTCTTGAAAATGCTCTTACACCCACTGCAAAAATTCAGAAGATCATCCGCCGTTACAATGATGAAGCAGACGGATATCAGTATTATAAATCGCTTGTATAAAGATACATTTATCAGAAAAATGCTCCGCTTTTATGCGGGGCATTTTTCATCTTCCATATTCTTTCCAATTTCTCACATTTCCCTGGGGTACAGCGGATTTCGGGCTTCCAGATAGAAATATGACCATCTCTCCCCATGAAAATCCCGCGTAAAACCGGGACGGCTGCACAGGGCAAATCCTTCAGCCTCATAGCAGTGTCTGGCAGCTGCGTTGCAGTCATATACTCCCAGCGTAACGGCGGACAGCTTCAAAATACGAAATATATAATCCAGTGCCAGGCGAATCATTTCGCGTCCCAGACCGTTCCCCCTCATTTCGGGGTCAAGTATAATAAATCCCATGTGTCCCCTGTTTTTCTCCCAGTCAATATCCCGGACAGAAAAATGTCCCACAGGCTTTCCTTCTTTATCCGTCACTGTGAAGGCAGCTTTATCCTCATCCTGGGAAAATGCATTATAATAGCACTCAAACTGTTCATCTGTAAGCGGCCACTCAAACCGATCCGCCCTCCAGAGTTCTGCCGTTCTTTCATCCGGTATCCATTTTATAATTCTTTTTCCGTCATTTTTTCTGTATGGTCTTATCCGAAGCATCCTTTTTCCTCCCTGTTTTTTAGAGATTCATTCTCTCACAGCTTTTTTCCAGATATCTGTCAAGTCTGCGCCTAAGCTCCTGGTTTTCCTCCCTTTCAAGCACAGGATCTTTGTCCAGAAGAGCCGAAACCTCTTCAGAAACCTCTTTCAGAACAGCTGCATCTGTAAATACATCCGCCAGGCCAAATTCCAGTTCTCCGCTCTGACGCATGCCAAAAATATCTCCCGGCCCCCGCAGCTTCAGATCCTCCGATGCAATGTAAAAACCGTCATTGGAACGATTCAGTATCTCGAGCCGTTTTTGTGTCTCTTCATCATCAGAATTATTAACCATAATGCAGTAGGACTGAGAAGCGCCGCGTCCTACCCGGCCGCGCAGCTGGTGCAGCTGTGCCAGCCCGAATCTCTCTGCATTTTCGATCATCATAACCGTCGCATTGGGAACATTAATCCCCACTTCAATTACCGTTGTTGAGACAAGAACCTGAATCTCCCCTTCTGCAAACCGCTCCATGATTCTGTTCTTATCTTTGGGTTTCATTTTTCCGTGCAGATATTCCACACGGACTGAAGACGGCAGCTTCTCCCGCAGAAGTGCTGCGTAATCCACAACATTTTCCGCGTCCAGCATTTCACTTGCCTCCACCATGGGACATATCACATAGGCCTGTCTCCCGCTCTCCACCTCCCGTTCAATAAAGCGGTAGGCATTGTCCCGGTATCCGCGATTTACCACACAGTTTTTCACAGGCTTTCGCTTTGCAGGCAGTTCATCAATAACAGAAATATCCAGATCCCCGTAAAGAATAATTGCCAGCGTCCTGGGAATGGGAGTAGCGCTCATAACAAGTACATGCGGTTCTGCCCCCTTATTTTTAAGGTTCTCTCTCTGTCCCACTCCGAAACGATGCTGCTCATCTGTTATGACAAGTGCCAGATTATCATATATAACCCGCTCCTGAATAAGTGCGTGCGTTCCGATAATAATATCGGCCTCATGATTCTCTATGGCTTCATATACCAGACGTTTTTCCTTCTGTGTCATGGAACCTGTAAGGAGCACTGTTCTGGTCTGCAGTCCCAGCATTTTAAGGAGCTCTGTTACAGAGTCATAATGCTGTTTTGCAAGAACCTCCGTCGGCACCATCAGAGCGCCCTGATATCCGTTGGCAGCTGCCTGGAGAAGCGCAAATACCGCCACGACTGTTTTGCCTGAGCCCACATCTCCCTGTATCAGACGGTTCATAACATGTCCGCTTTTCAGATCAGCGCACACCTCATCCAACGTCCTTTTCTGAGCCGCGGTAAGCATATAGGGCAGCCGGTTTTCTTTTTCCCTGATCTCATCACTGATAACAAAAGGATACCGGCTTTTCACATTCTCCTTTGCTTCTTTCATGAGGCGGATTACCAGAAGAAACATGAAAAACTCATCAAAAACCAGACGTTTCCGGGAAAAAAGGAGTTCCTGTTCGTTTGCCGGAAAGTGTATGTGTTCCAGAGCAAAATTAATCTCCGCAAGAGAATATTTCTCCCTTATGTCCCCTGGCAGATATTCTCTCTCCAGCTCATGCCGCTCAAGTGCACCGGATACTGCCCTGACGATTATTTTATTCCCCAGCCCTTTTGTCTGTCCGTAAATCGGCTGCATGGAGGCAATAAGACCTTCATACTTTTCCGTCCGGTATATCTCAGGCTGCTCCATTAAAAGCCGTCCTCTTTTTTTAACAATTTTACCCCGGAAAACAAATCTCTCTCCGGCCTGCAGCGTACTGCGCAGATACGGCATGTTATACCATACCAGGTCGAGATTTCCCGTCGAATCCTTTACTTTTGCCGTGGTAACCTGAAGTCTTCCGTAGCGCACAACAGAGGCAGATTTAACCAGTATTCCTTCCACTGCTGCCATGGTGTCGGGAAGAATTCCGTTTATGAAACGGGGGGCACAGAAGGTATCGTATGCCCGGGGATAATAATGTATAAGCTCATCTACCGTATTTACCCCCAGCCGTGAAAACAGCGCTGCTGTTTTTTCCCCTATTCCCTTTATGGATGTAATCTTTTCATCAATCATTTTAATTTCCTCATTATGCTGCATGTGCTGTGTCCGTTCTCCCCGCATCTACAGCACTGCCCCGCAGACGAAGCTGTCTGCGGGGCAATACACAGGAATTATTCCACTGAAAGAATATAATAGTAAATCGGCTGTCCGCCGAAATGGCACTCAATCTCACAGGAAGGAAATTCCGCCTTCGCTTTTTCACAAAGTGCCCCGGCTTCTTCTTCCGAGACATCTCTGCCATAATAAACAGTTACCAGCTCAGAATCTTCATCAATCATTGCCCGCAGGGAAGAAAGCGCTGTCTCTTCCACTGATTTTTCCACTGCAAGCATGCCGGAATCTCCGATTCCCATTATATTTCCCTGTTCAATTGCCATCCCGTCCACGGTCGTGCTGCGCACTGCATAGGTTATCTGTCCGCTTTTTACCGTGTTCATCTCTGCTGTCATCTGTTCGAGATTTTCATCCGCGGAACACTCAGGAGAAAAATTGATCAGAGCGGTAATACCCTGAGGAATCGTTTTTGAAGGTACAACTAAAATCTTTTTTTCTTTTTCAAGCTGCGCCGCCTGCTCTGCAGCCAGGATAATATTTTTGTTATTGGGCAGTATGAACACCGTATCAGCATTAACAGCATCTACCGCATTCAGAAGATCCTCCGTACTGGGATTCATCGTCTGGCCGCCCTCTACAATATAGTCAGCACCGATTCCTCTGAAAATTTCCGCGAGGCCCTCTCCGGCAGAAACAGCCACAAAACCGAAAGGACGCCTGGGAGCTGTCGGGTCTGTCGTTTTCGGGGCGTCAGCCTCATCCGGATGTCTGTCACGCTTCTGCTGGGCTGCCAGCGATTCTGCGTCCTTAATGAGACGCTCCCTGTGCTCTTCCCGCATATTGTCGATCTTGATACGGGACAGAGAACCGTATGTCAGAGCCTTCTGTATGGCAAGACCCGGATCATTGGTGTGAACATGAATTTTTACAATATCCTCATCGGAAACGACAACAAGAGAATCGCCGATGGATTCCAGATACTCTTTAAGCTTCTCTTCATCCTCCGCCTGAAAACTGCGCTCCAGATTGATAATAAATTCCGTGCAGTAGCCATAGCGGATATCCGTTTCTTCTATCTGTCCTAAAGACCGGGCTTCCCGGTTTCCCGCACTCTCTTCCCCGGAGAAAACAGGGGCAAGCTCTTTTCCCTGAAGTCCTTCCAGACAGCCTTTCATGACCTGAATAAGTCCCTGTCCGCCGGAATCCACAACCCCTGCTTCTTTTAAGACCGGAAGCATATCCGGAGTATGGCTCAGAACATCTTCTCCATAGGCTATGACCTTCTCGGCAAAAACAAGGATGTCATCCGTCTGTGCAGCCAATTCTGATGCCTTGTCTGCCATTCCTCTGGCCACAGTCAGGATCGTTCCTTCCTTGGGTTTCATTACTGCTTTATAGGCTGTCTCCGCAGCCCGGTTAAAGGCATCTGCCAGAACGGATGTCGTAATGGTGTCCGCCGTTTTTATCTCCTTTGTAAATCCACGGAAAAGCTGTGAGAGAATAACACCTGAATTTCCCCGTGCTCCGCGCAGAGAACCGGAAGAGATAGCCCTGGCAAGATTCTCTATCGTCGGCTCCTCTATGGCAGCAACCTCCCGGGCCGCGGAGAGCATCGTCATTGTCATATTGGTACCGGTATCTCCATCGGGAACCGGAAATACGTTCAGCTCATTAATCCATTCTTTATTGGATTCAAGATTTCTTGCGCCTGCCAGAAACACGCGTTTCATCAGCTCAGCATCAATACAGTTCATACCCACAGGGTTTTCCTCCTTAATCAATCACTCGCACGCCTTCCACAAAAATGTTGATTTTCTCCACCGTCATGCCGGTAAACTCTTCCACCTTATACCGCACACTCTCAATCAGATTGTTTGTAACCGTCGATATACTGACTCCATATGAAACGATTACATGAAAATCAATGCTGATGGCATTGTCCCTTATTGAAACGTTGATGCCGCGGGTCAGACTCTCTCTCTTCAAAAGATTTACGAGACCGTCCTTCATATTTACAGCAGCCATACCTACTATTCCAAAACACTCCACCGCCGTCGTACCGGCATACATAGCAATCACTTCCGGATCAATCTGGATAGATCCCCATTTATTGTCAATGCGACCTTTCATAATATGACAGCCTCCATTCTTATTTTTTATCACAGGCCGGCAGAAGTCACTCTTTACGGCCAACAGTTACATGGACATTATACCTTAGTTTGTGCAAAAAAGAAACAAATTTTTAATTTTCACTTGCAAATTCCAAATCTTTCTGCTATTATGTTTTTGTTATGGATTTTTAATAGGAAGTCCAATGATCGGTTAAGGAGGTGCTGAGATGGCAAAGTGTGCAATCTGTGAAAAAGCTGCTCATTTTGGTAATGCGGTTAGTCATTCACATAGAAGATCCAACAAGATGTGGAAAGCAAACGTTAAGTCCGTTCGGGTTAAGACAATCGGCGGAACACAGAAGATGTACGTATGTACTTCTTGCTTAAGATCCGGATTAGTTGAAAGAGCCTAAATCGATTAGAGAGTAAGCCCCAGGCAGAGATGTCAGGGGCTTTTTTCATTTTCCGTTTTGAAAAAACAGAGGCAGTTTGTCCTCTGCCTTTGCAATATTTTAAATCAACGGCAAAACATATTATATCCGATAATCAGACAGGAAAGAGCCAGACAAACCCACAGAAAATTTTTGGGAAAGATCAGTATCAGAGTCATTCCAATGCCCATTGAAAAAAGAATCAGTCCGCACAGGCGTTTCATTTTTGCCTCCGTCACAAAAAAACGTTGGTACTATATGATATGAAATCCACCTGTGCGCAAGACCTTATTTTTCTGCCGCGTTAATCTCTTCCTTTTCCATATCTTTTGCCATCTTTTCTGCCGTCTCCATTGCATCTGAAGAAATGGGCTCGCCTTTGCCACCTGTAAACCGGTTGACAAAATCCGGCACCATGTCAATAATCTTTGTTACCGCATCCTGATGCTTGATATTTACAAGACGTGTTGTACCATTCTGAATAATCAGAACTGCACTGGGAGTCATCTTTGCGCTCATACCCCCCGCACCGTTATTTTTGGCCTGCTGATTAAAAGCACCCGCTGCCATTCCGCAGGAAACATCCACGAGAGGAAGTATGATGGCATCCCCTACCATTACTGCCTCTCCCACCACTGTTTTTGTCGTAACAAAATGCTCCATCCCTTTAAACAGTGCCTCTACGGTAGATGGAAACTGATTGTCTGCCATTTTAATCTCCTCCTCGGTTCATATATTTTCGGAATAAATTTCTCAGATTTCTGTCCAAAAGCAACCGGATACAGATAAAAAGAATTGTTCCCAGGCGAAGCCGTCCCCAGATCCTGATTTCCCCTTCCAGTATTTTTTCGTCAAATACAGGACATATTTCCAGCTGCTTTCCGTACAGCGGATAAAACAGAGCAGCCGCACTTAAAATCTGTCCCATGAGGCAGGGATCTTCCAGGCCAAAAGTAATATTTCCTTCAAGCCGGACCGGCTTCAGATGAAGAAGAAGCCTTGAGAACTCTTTTTTTATCAGAGCCAGTGTTTTCCTGTTTTCCTCATCCTCCCAGAAAAGAGCTGCCTTCCTGTAATATCCTTTTACTTTTTCAGCTGTCTTCTCCATATTTTCCAAAGCCCCTTTTATGCGGAGAATAAAGGAACGGATATTTGCCGGCAGACTGTATATGCGCTGACGCAGTCTGTGGAACACTTTTTTTATTCTGCTTTTAATCCTGGCTGCGGTACGCCCAATAAAAGAAATTTTCTGTTTTTTTCTGCCGGATGCCGTTTTTTTATTTCTTTCTTCCGGACTTATGTCTCTGACTGGAAATGCATCTCTCTTACTGTCTTCTGTCTGCTCAGCCGCATATTCACATCTGCCGCCGTCCGCTCTCTCCGTCAGCTTCTCTGATAAATCCCGGTCCTCTTCCTTGATTTCCTGGGCGGACAGGATCATATCCTCTCCGTCTGTCAGAAACCCGCTCTCCCCCTGAAGATAATCCGAACTCTCATCCTCAAAGTCCTCTGCATTTTCGGAAGTATCCGAATCTCTGAACAGCCTGATGCCAAGAATTTTTGCCGTGGTTTTAAGCGTTCCGTCATATTCAATCTGAAAAACAATTAAATGCAGCAGCCAGGTAAACTTTATATGCCACACCGGTCTCTCATACAGTGAACCATTTCCCCTGTAACGCAGAGGAACAAAAAGAATAAGAAGCACGATTGTGAGTATTATTCCCAGCACCAGCAAAAGAACAAATCCGATTATTTTTAGTAATAGCAGCAAAATATGAAGCAAGCCACTCACCTCTGCCCGTTTAATTCCAGAAATCTTTTTAAATCAAACCCGCCTGTCTCCCGGTACAGGTCGCTTACAATTCTGCCTGCTGTCTCAAGTACATCGTCATAAGACGCACCGATTCCCAGAACTAAAAGGCTTTCCTGTTTTTTGTAATATTCTCCCAAAAGCTCGGAAGCAGGAAGTATGTCCAGTATGTTTGATGAACCGGCAGCCGGCACAATAACATAAACCCCCGGCTGAAACCGGCCATGCCGGATATTCTGAATAATAGAAAAACGGCGGCTTTTTGCTCTTTCCCCCACATACAAATATTTATACCAATGCATACTCCTCCACCATTATCTGCTCCAGTCCCAGACGACAGAGCTCTCTCTCCACAGGATCCGTACAAAGGGAAAGGCTTCCATAAATATAGCTTTCCGCATCCTCAAGAGTTTTAAACCACACCGGCACTTCTGACAGAACACCCGCCATGATAATCTGTCCCGTCTGCCTGTCAGCCTTTTTAATCCGGGCATCAATTGCTGCAATTACTCCGTTTAACAGCTCGTCCACCCTGTTTTCAGATGCCGGAGCAGGAGAAAGCCGGCCGTGGAGAGAAAATCCTGCCTTTTTTCGGAAAATCTCCTCCGTAAGAGCCGGTACAGCCGCTCTGAGGGATCTTTCTGAAAATGTCCCTGCCCCGGTATCAGAATTTTCCCTTTCATTGTCAGGTTCTCCGGCAATACAGCAGTCAAAAGCAGATAAACCGTCTGCAGAACAGGACTCATACTCATCCCGGGCATCCCGTTCCAATTTTTCCAGATGAGCTGCAAAATTTTCTCCATAAACAGAATGTCTGTCTTTTAAAGGCTCGTGAGCCCATGGAAAAAACTCTTCCTGCACCGAAGCTTCCATACCTTCCCCGGTTCCTGTAAGGGCCATAAGAAGAAGAGCATCAGCCAGAAGAACGGATTTTTCCAGTTCCTTCTCTTTTCTTACAGCAGCCATTCTGTCTTGTCGGAATATTTCTGCCGCAGATTCCGGATTTTCCATGACGGCATTTCCCTCCGGAATATCCCCTTTAATCCGTCTCTCAACTGCTGACACAGCTTCCATGAGAAGAAACTGCGGTTTTCCTGTCATGAGATGAAAACTCTGCTCCAGAATCCTGTAAAATTTCCCTTTTGTCACATATACGGGAAGAATCCCCACTGCATAACGGGAACGGCGTTCCATCTCTCCAGGCTGTTCGCCGTCCATAATATATTCCAGTATCCTGTCCGCAAGCTCATCCCATGCCGGAACAGACAGGCTCTTTCCTTCCAGAATCTTCCGCTGCGCCTCATAAAGTTTCACAAACGCATGCTCCGCATCACGGGCGGTCTCACAGAGATTCTCCCACGCTGCTTCCCGGAATAATGCAAGTTCGCCGGCACATTCTCTGCCTTCCATAATACAAAAGAGAAATTTCTCAAGAATTTCCATTTTACCTTCCCGGTAAAATTCTTTTCCGCTCTTAAATGCCTCATAAAAGCCCACGGAAGCCCTGATACAGGAATATCTGTAAACAGCCTCCCTGTATCTTAGACATCTCTCATCCTCCACAGGCACCACACTCCCAAAATGTCAGTCCTTTTTATAATTTTTCAAAATAGAACGCCTCAGAAGATCCAGAGCCTGAACAACTGTCTGTTCCCTGATTTTCTGCCGGTTGCCCTGGAATCTGAACTCTTCCACCGATACATGATCCTTCAGATAGCAGGCAATGTAGACAAGTCCCACCGGTTTTTCCTCCGTGCCGCCGTCCGGTCCGGCAATTCCCGTTACCGCAATACACACATCTGCATCTGTGGCAAAAACGCCGCCTGCGGCCATCTCCCTGGCAGTCTGCTCACTCACGGCTCCGTATTTTTTAAGCGTAGTCTTGCTCACATCCAGGATTTTCCTTTTTGCTTTATTGGAGTAGGTAATGTATCCCTCACGGAACACATCGGAAGCTCCCGGCACATTTACGATTCTCCCGGCCAGAAGGCCGCCTGTGCATGATTCCGCTGTGGTAACTGTCAGTTCATACTTTTTCAGAAGTCTTACTACCACATCCTCAAGGTTTTCCTTTTCATCCGTCGTATAGACAGCTGCCCCGAACCTTTTTTTGATCTCCTTGACAACCGGTTTTAACAGCTGCTTGGCCTCTTCATCCGTCTCTGCCCGGGCTGTCACTCTCAGATGTACTTCCTTCGTCTTTGCATAGGTTGCCAGAGTGGGATTTTTCTGGCTGTCAATCAGATCCAGAAGCATCTCTTCCACCTTGCTCTCGCCGTACCCGCATATTTTTATCATCTGTGAACGAATCGCTCCCGACTCCCGCTTCTGAATATACGGACAAATCTGATTCTCCATCATCGGATAAAGCTCATTGGGCGGGCCTGGCAGGAGGATGGCCGTTTTGCCGTCTTTTTCAAGAGCCAGACCGGGGGCTGTCCCGTTTTCATTGGGAAATACAACTGCCCCTTCCGGAACAAGCGCCTGTCTCCAGTTGCTTTCCGGAATATCCTTCCTGTTTCTCTGACGGTACCAGTCCGCAAGCCTTGACCGGATATCTGCATCCTCAATCAGCTTTACCCCCATTACTTCTGCACAGACATCCTTTGTTATATCATCCTCAGTAGGTCCCAGTCCGCCGTTCAGAATAATGAGATCCGCCCGGTTTAAAGCCGTCCGGATAACTTCTGTCATTCTCTCTCTGTTGTCGCCCACTGTAGTCTGATAGTATACAGACAGTCCCAGCATGGCACATTTCTCAGAAAGATACTGTGAATTGGTATTTACAATGTTCCCAAGCAGCAGCTCTGTTCCCACAGATATCAGTTCGACTGTCATATTTAGATGCTCCCTTCTGTCAGTATCTTATAATTTTTTGCAATATAGTCAACAAGAGAAATAATCGTCAGGGCAAGAGCGATCCACACACAGGCGGAAGTCACAATCTGAATAGCCTGAATATCCAGGATAAGCAGAATAACCGCAATCATCTGGAAAGTTGTCTTGAATTTGCCCCAGTAGCTGGCGGCAATTACCACTCCGTTGTCAGAGGCCACAAGACGGAATCCGCTTATGATAAATTCACGGCTGATAATAACAATTACCATCCATGCCGGGAGCTGTCCCAGCTCTATCAGGCAGATGAGCGCAGAGCAGACAAGCAGCTTGTCGGCAAGCGGATCCATAAATTTCCCGAAGTTTGTCACGAGATTATACTTTCTGGCAATCTTTCCGTCCAGCAAATCAGTCAGACTGGCTACAATAAACAGAATAAGCGCAATCATGCGAAAGGTTGTGTTCTCCCCGTTCTGCCACAGAAGAAAGAAAACAAAAAAAGGAATCATGATGACGCGCAGCGTCGTAAGTTTATTCGGTAAATTCATCGCTCAACTCTCCTATCAAATCGTATTCCAATGCCCCCGTTACCCTTACCCGGCAGAAATCTCCGGACATAAACGGTACATTGCTGTTTACAAAGATAAGACCATCCACATTTGGGGCGTCCATATAGGTTCGTCCGACAAGTACATTCTCATCAGCCACCTTTCCTTCAATCATGACCTCCATCTCCCGGCCCTTCATCTGTTCCGCACGCTCAAATGCTATATCCTGCTGCAGCTCCATGATCTCGTTGCGGCGCTCGTTTTTCAATTCTTCCGGCACCTGATCCGGATAAGAAGCTGCCGGTGTATCTTCCTCTGCCGAATAGGCAAAAACGCCGAGACGCTCAAATTTCATCTCCTCCACAAACCGGAGAAGCTCCTCGTGATCCTCCGGAGTCTCTCCGGGAAAACCTGAAATGAGGGTCGTTCTGAGTACAATGTCCGGTATCTCTTCCCGGAGCCGCGCAATCCGCGCTCTCAGATCCGCCTGATTTGTCCGCCTTCCCATCCGTCTGAGTATCTCATCGCTTGCATGCTGAATCGGGATATCCAGATAATGGCATACCTTTTTTTCCTCTTTAATTGCCTTAATCAGCTCTTCCGTAATCTCCTCAGGGTAACAGTACTGGATGCGTATCCACCGAATCCCGTCAATCCTGCACAGCCGTTTGAGAAGTTCGGGAAGACTCTTTTTCCCGTAGAGATCCACACCATACAGCGTCGTCTCCTGTGCCACAAGGATAAGTTCTTTTACCCCCTGCTCAGCCAGTTCTTCAGCTTCTTTTACAAGCTCTTCCATGGGGACACTCCGGTAGGGGCCTCTCAAAGACGGAATAATACAGTAAGTACACCGTTTGTCACACCCCTCTGCAATTTTGAGGAATGCATAATAACCGCCTGTGGTAACCAGCCGTTTTTCTTTTACCTCAGGGAGCAGTGACAGATCATGAAAGCAGGAAACACGCTCCCCTTTCAGGACCCGATCAAGCACTTTGCTGATCTCATCATAGGTGGAGGTTCCCAGTATTCCGTCAACCTCCGGTATTTCTTCCAGTATTTCATCTTTATAGCGCTGTGCCATGCATCCGCTCACAATGAGTGCCTTTAATTTTCCGGTTTCCTTGAGTCTTGCCATCTCCAGGATAACGTTTACACTCTCTTCTTTCGCATCGCCTATAAAACAGCATGTGTTGATAAGAATAACATCCGCGTCATTCTCATCATCTGTAAATGTATAGCCATCCCTGCTCAGGAGTCCCAGCATGCGTTCCGAATCTACCAGATTTTTATCGCAGCCCAGGGAAATACAAAGTAACTTCATGGGTTTCCCTCCATATTAGTAGTAATAAAGCCATCCCATGCACGCACGCAACGAGCACGAGACGGCCTCCGCATTCGTATCAGAGCTCCTCCTCCGGGGAATTATCCTCATTTACAATTTTTACTTTCTGCTGATAAAGCTCATCAATCGCAATGGAGAGAGGCTTTCTTCCGCCCTCCACAACCGTCGCCTCCTCACCCGCAATCAGCTGTCTGGCGCGTTTTGCTGTGGCAATCACAATTGAATAGCGGCTCTGAACCAGCGGTTCATCCCCGGGCTCCACTCCACTGTTTACTACTTTAATCAGATCATTATATGATGGACGCAGCATCATAACTATCAGGCTCCTTTCAAATTTGTTTCATCTCTTCTTTTATTTTTTCTGCAAATGACAGATGGTTTTTCATTCTCATGTGCATTGACTGGATCAGATTGTGCAGTTCTTTTACGCAGCAGTCCACATTATCATTGATGAGCAGATAGTCGTATTCATCCATCTGCTGTGCTTCTTCCTCTGCACGTCTGAGCCGTGCTTCTATCGTCTCGGGCGATTCCGTATTCCGCCCCACAAGGCGGCGGCGAAGTTCCGCAGCTCCCGGCGGTGCAATAAAAATCAGCACTGCATCCGGGAAACTCTCCCGTATCTTCAATGCCCCCTGAATCTCAATTTCAAGAAGAACATCTTTTCCGGCCTGCAGATTGGACATAACATAGTCTTTCGGAGTTCCGTAATAATTCCCCACATACTGTGCATATTCCAGAAGCTCCTTTTCGTCTATCATCCGCTCAAATTCTTCTCTTGTTCTGAAAAAATAGTCTCTTCCGTCTATCTCGCCTTCCCGCGGACTGCGGGTTGTGGCCGATACAGAAAGTGCATAATTGTCATATTTCTCCAGCAGGGCCCGCATTACCGTTCCCTTTCCGGAACCTGAAAAGCCGGATATAACCGCCAAAACTCCCTGATTATCCATTTTCATCCTCTTTTATTCAATATTCTGAATCTGTTCGCGCACCTTTTCAATCTCCGTTTTCAGTGCAATGGCACTGTTGGAAATCTCCAGAGCACCGGCTTTGGAAAGAATAGTATTTGCCTCCCGGTTCATCTCCTGGGCAATAAAATCAAGCTTCCTTCCCACACTGCCTCCGGCCAGCAGTTCGGCCCTCGTAGCCTCAATATGACTTTTCAGGCGAACTGTCTCCTCATCCGTACATATCTTATCAGCAAATATGGTTACCTCTGCAGCAATCCTTCCCTCATCTATGGATGATGACTCCAGAAGCTCCTTTACCTTCTCCTCCAGGCGGCTGCGGTACTCCTCCACAATTCCGGGGGAGCGGGTTTCAATCTCGTCAACCAGCTTTTCCATGTAATCCAGCTTGCCCAGAAGATCTGTCCGAAGGCTCTCGCCCTCCCGGGTTCTCGACTCCACAAAACGGGAAGCCGCCTCCCTGATCGCAACCTCCAGAATCTTCCACATATGCTCCTCATCCTCCGGCTCCTGCTCCATGGTAAGAACCTCCGGACATCTTGAAAGTGAAGAAACCGTAACATCATTTTCAATTCCGAATTCCTCAGCCATCTGCCGGAAATACTCCATATATTCCCCGGCCAGAGCCCGATTGTACTTGAGGGTCATCCTGTTTTCCGTATAATCCTCAAATGAGACAAACAAATCAACCTTTCCCCGCTGAATGTATTCTTTAAGCAGGGTACGGATCGCCGCCTCAAAGCAGTTGAATTTTTTCGGCATCTTGATGCCGAGATCCAGATACCGGTGATTCACGGCCTTCATCTCAACCGAAAGTTTATATTCCTTTGTCGTGGCCTCACAGCGTCCGAATCCGGTCATACTTTTAAGCATAGAAGTCCCATCTCTCTTTCGTCCATAGATAATGGTATTATAATGCAAATAAAGCGGTGCGTCAACCGAAACAATTCTCCTGACTGCGCCCTCCCGTATCCCCTTCAGATCAATATCAGGTTGTTTTTATATGTTTTTTTCATTATAATCCCATCTTTGACAGTTGAGAGAATAAAAAATCGCTGTAAACCCTTGTATTTACTGGGCTGCAGCGATTTT